>JBGVKA010000042.1:0-11632 GCA_045129715.1 Eubacteriales bacterium
CGAACTCTATAGGAGTGAGTATAAGAGCCATAGCGGCGGTGCAAAGCACACCCTTTCCGCCCTTGAATCCGTAGTAAATGGGGAGGATATGACCGATGACCGCGAAGAATCCTGCCATATAGTTGAGAGGAAGCTCGCAGGTGAGATAGCTGAGGCTGACGCCCTTCCAGAAGCCGAAGCCGCCGAGCACCGATCCTACGACTATAGCGAGAGCGGTCTTGAGAATATCACCGAGAAGGGTGAGACCTGCCGCCTTCTTTCCGTAGGTTCTGAGCATATTGGTAAGACCTGCATTTCCGCTTCCGTGCTTGCGGATATCGTCACCGTAAACGGTTTTGGAAATGAGAATGGCTGAATTGATCGAGCCCAAAAGATATCCGATAGCCATAGCTAAAAATGCAAAGCCGACTGTGAGAAGAATATATCTGTAGTCGTCCTTGGAAATTCCCTTAGTCGATATGATATAATACCATAATCCGTCGTTGAGATTAAACATAATTTTCCTCCAAAATATAATTTAACAAGTGTATCATACCACAACGAATGCAAAAAGTCAATAAAACGCTTGAAATTTGCGCGCGAAACGTATATAATAATTATATAACATGACCGAATGAACGGAGTCCGCGAGGTTTTTATGGATAAAAGGATAAAAGATTTTTTTGCGAGGGAAAATATAGAATACTATGCCGCGCTCGGCTATAACGACGTCACGGAAATAAATCCCGGCTTGAGAGAGCGAAAGGGCATCGATGCCAGAAGCATAATAATTTTTCTTCTTCCGTACTATTCGTCAGAGACGGAAAATCTTTCTCGCTATGCCGCCTCAATGGATTATCACATCATCATACGCGACGTGACCGAAAGACTCGTTGCGCTTATCAATGAAATTTATCCCGGTAGCGTTGCGCAGGGCTTTGGAGATCATTCACCGATCGACGAGCGCGGTGCGGCACTTTCCGCAGGGCTCGGAATTCTCGGTGAAAACGGTCTCATTATAAACGAAAAATACGGAACCTACGTCTTTATTGCAGACGTAGTTACGGACGTTCCCGCTGAGGTCATAGGGGCATCAAAGCCTGTACCCGTGTTAAAATGTGAAGGGTGTGGAGCGTGTAAAAGAGCCTGCCCCACGGGTATTCTTTCGGGGGATGGCACGGATTGCCTTTCCGCTATCACTCAGAAAAAGGGCGAGCTTTCGGAATACGAGATGAATTTGATGCTTAAATTCAACACGGTATGGGGGTGTGACGAATGTCAAAGCTCCTGCCCGCATAACGCGAGCCCCGTCGAAACTCCGATAGAGTTCTTTAAAAAGGATAGAATAACTCGCTTAACAAGTGATCTGTTATCCCGAATGGATGACGAGGAGT
Source organism: Eubacteriales bacterium (assembly GCA_045129715.1). Lineage (GTDB taxonomy): Bacteria > Bacillota > Clostridia > Oscillospirales > CAG-272 > UBA1740. Next base: position 1,374 of record JBGVKA010000042.1, read on the forward strand.
TTTCGAAGCGCGCATTCGCTTGGCGCGGACGAAAAACGATTGAAAGAAATCTTGAATTTTACGAAAAAACGGTAAAATGTAAATAATAGTCTACAAAAAATGATTTATGCGAAGGAGAAATGAAATGGAAAAGAAGCCTAAGATAATATTAAATCCCGATAAAGAGATCGTAGAGCTCGTTAAAAAGGGGCTTAAGGAAAAGGACGGATACTGTCCCTGCCGCTTCGGTAAGGAAGAAAAATACAAATGCATTTGCGATGAATTCCGCGCACAGATAAACGATCCCGAGTACGAGGGCTTTTGCCACTGTATGCTGTACTATAAGTATAAATGATGTCAACCGATAACGCTTAGTCAAATTTTAAATGCACGCTCGAGGCTTGCACACCCGAAATTTCAAACGCTCGTTTGAGATCGGCGCGCACAAAATTTGAACGACCGTTTGAGCTTGACATTCACGTTTTTCACGCTCGTCAGAGCTTGACGTTAATCAAAAAAGCGAAAGCAGGGGCACCTCGATGCCCCTGCTTTCGCTTTTAAGACGGATACCGCAGGAAAAGCGTCTTATGAATACATTCCGTTGCAGTTCATAAATGCGTATATCATCTCTCCGTGCTGCTGCTCCTCCGCCTGAATGTGAGAAAGCATTCTTCTTGCCGCAGGGGATTTGAATTCAAAAACGCTTGTGTTGTAAAGAGATGAAACGTGCTTTTCGGTCGACAAAAGATCGGAGAGCAAATATTTGTCCGCCTTTTTATTTTCCGCATCGGAGTATACGCTCGGGCACGCCTTACACTCGTTGTTATTAGCAGAGAGTGAGGAGGGGGCGGAGGGCTCGTTTCCGCTCATCATATCGTTTACGGTCTTGAGATGCGAACGCTCGGTATCAGCAATGGAATTGAGAAGACACTTGAGCTCGGGGCATTTTGCCATTTCCGCATAGCGTCCGTACTTTTCTATGCAGAGCTCCTCCTGCTCCTTCATATCCTTGAGAAGATCGGTTTCCTTGCTTGTTAAGATCATGATTTCATCCTTTCCTTTATCGGTGGTATGCCACCGTGATAATATTATTATTGGAAATGAATGCCGTCGGTATTCACCGTTTTTCCGTTTCCGCCTCAAAACTCAAAAAATAACCACAGGATTATTTAAAATGATTACCGCTTTTTTGCACTAAAAACGCTTTTTTGTGCAAAATGACTAAAAAAATCGTCAATTTACAGTATTTACAAATTTTCTTATAGGTGCTACAATATACTTATAGTAAGCGCTGTGCGTTTATTGACCCTTTTGGGATTTTGGAGTGAAGTTATGTATATCAGTGTGGAAAATTATCGTGAAAAGTATCTTATCGGAAAGGATATAACTGCTTTGACCGAGGAGATAGGAAAGCTGCGCCGTGAGATAATGAAGGTGAAAAACAAGCTTGAATCTCCTGCCGGTGCATATGATCTTCGTTCGTATGCTACCGAAAGCGCGGCTATCGAGACTTACAAGGGATATCTTTCCGCTGCGATCGAGCGTCTTTGTGAGGTGAGCGGTGAGGCACCGTCCTTCACCGAGGAGGAAAAGGCGTCCTTGATATTCGACACCACCGTTGACGGTATTTTCTGCGTGACTCTTACCGTAGGAAGATATTTGCAGGATAAATACGAGCTTTCTCTTGGCAGTGAGGAGGGAAGCGTTTGCGAGATCCATCTTGAACGCGAGCCTGTGACGAGGTCGGTAGATCCCTCGACCGCACGCGAGGTGATACGCTCGCTCCATATGGGAGAATGGAAGGAAAGCTATACTCCCGAGCAATACGGATGCACCCTGAACGAGCCAACTAAATGGCAGATAAGAATTGATTATAACGGTGGCTCAGCACCGAGATTCTTTGACGGAGTGGGAGTTTTTCCTTATAATTTCTCCACTCTTTGCCGTCTTATGGGGGCGGACGTAATTTGAAGCGTGTGCTTGCAGTCCTCGGCACTCGACCTGAGGCTATCAAGATGTGTCCGCTTATAAAGGAATTGAAAGCAAAACGGGAAATGGACGTTAAGGTCGTTTCCACCGGTCAGCATAGAGATATGCTTGACGAGGTTTTAAAATTTGAAAACGTGGTGGCAGATCACGATCTGTCACTTATGAAGATCGGGCAAACGCTCTCGTACCTGACGTGTGAGATACTCACTCGCTTAGGCAGGATATTAGACGAGCTTTTGCCCGATCTCGTTTTAGTTCACGGAGATACCGTAACCGCCTTTGCGGCATCGCTTGCCGCTTTTTATAAAAGGATACCGGTATGTCACGTAGAAGCGGGACTCCGAAGCTACGATAATGAGAACCCCTATCCCGAGGAATTCAACCGCGCGGCAATATCGAAAATGGCAACCTACCACTTCGCTCCGACCGAGTTGAATAAGGAAAACTTGATCAGGGAAGGGATAAGCGCGGAGTCGATCTTCGTCACGGGGAATACGGTGATAGATGCCGTCAGAAAAAACGTGACTTTGAAATACGCGCATCCGGATATGCCGAAGGGAGATTTCATAATCCTTACGGAACACAGACGGGAGAATATCGGAGAGGGAATGAAAAGCGTGTTTTCCGCCGTAGACGCTATCGCTAAGGAGCTTGGGATCGAGGTGGTCTATCCCGTGCATAAAAACGAAAGAATTCTTCCTTTGGTGCGGGAGGCGTTTTTGGATAACGTATACGTTCGGGTGATACCCCCTCTTTGCGTGTGGGATTTTCACAATTTTCTTTCAAGATGCAAGCTCGTTATAACTGATTCGGGCGGAATTCAAGAGGAGGCGGCGTACCTCGGGAAACCCGTTTTAATAACCCGAAAGGTTACAGAACGCAAAGAATTGTTTGCAAATTGCGGTGCAAAACTCGTAGGAACGGATAAAAACGAGATCTTCAGGGCGGTAAAAATACTTCTTGAAAACGAGGAGCTGTACGAAAAATGCACGGTGCCGTCCTTGGCGTTCGGAGACGGATACGCCTCGATAAAAATAGCCGAAATAATTGAAAAATTGCCCTGACAGGTCTTTTTTTTCTTCTATTCTTAATGCTGAATTTTAAAATATCTAAAAGCTTTTTCGCAAATATTTCTTATAATACTTGAAAAAAGAGAAAAAATAGTGTATCATAATAATAATAAATTAAAACGAAAGGAATGCAAAATGTCTAATATTTGGCACAATATATCTCCGAAGCGTATCACTCCGAATGACTTTATATGCGTTATTGAGATATCAAAGGGAAGTAAGAAAAAATATGAGCTCGACAAGGAAACGGGCTTTATAATTCTCGATAGAATTTTATACACGTCCACGCATTATCCCGCCAATTACGGCTTTATTCCGAGGACCTACGGTGACGACGGAGATCCGCTCGACGTTCTTCTTTTATGCGCAGAGCCGCTTGAGCCGATGTCATTGGTAAGAGCGTACCCCATAGGCGTTATCTCGATGATCGATAACGGAAGAAGTGACGAGAAGATAATTGCCATTCCGTATAACGATCCTAACTACAATAATTACAGGGATATATCCGATCTGCCCCCTCACATTTTTGAGGAAATGCGTCATTTCTTCAGGGTGTATAAAAACCTTGAGAACAAGGAGACCGCGGTAAATGAGGTGAGTGCCAAGGAAGAGGCACTCAAGGTCATAGAGGGCGCGATAAATAATTACGTTGAGAATTTCTGTAAATAAAGGATAAGGAAAAGGAAATGAAAAACGCTATCTTAAGATTGCTTCTTCTTTTGGTACTCGTTTTCTCGCTCACGCTCAGCCTTGCCTCCTGCAAGGGGGAGGACGAGGACGGTTCAAAGGGCGGTAACGCAACGACCGACGCGGAGCAAAGCGGAAACGGAGAGCACACGCACCTCTTCAGTGATTGGATAACCACAAAGCCCGCGACCTGTAAGGATAAGGGCGAGCTTGCAAGAGTATGCCTTAGCTGCAGTGAGCGCGAGTCTCAGACGGTCGAGGTCATCGATCACGTATACGTAAACGGCGTCTGCACGGGATGTGGAGATTCCTTGTATCCCTCGGGAATAGTCGATATCGGAAAAATGGATTCCTTCGACTATTCGAAGGTTCCCGCCTTTTCGGGTGCAGAGTACGTAGTAGTAAACGGAAACGACCCATTCTTTACCGACGGTGAGATAGTAACCGATTCATACGAGACCTACGGTGCGCTTGATTCTCTTCAAAGATGCACGGTCGTTATGGCTTGCATCGGAAAGGATATAATGCCCACCGAGTCAAGAGGAGATATTTCGCATAAGCCTACCGGTTGGGTTCAGGCACAGTACAACTTTATCGGAGGAGATTCTCTTTACAACAGATGCCACCTTATCGCATGGCAGCTGACTGCGGAGAATAACAATAAGCAAAACCTCGTTACCGGAACGAGATTTATGAACGAGGCAATGATCCCCTTCGAGAATATGGTTGCGAAATACGTCAAGGAGACCGACAATCACGTAATGTTCCGCGCAACTCCCATATTCGTGGGAAATAACCTTCTTTGCCAAGGCGTGCTTCTTGAGGCGTACTCGGTAGAGGACGAGGGAGACGGCATTTGCTTCAACATATTCCTTTACAACGTTCAGCCGGGTGTCGTGCTTGATTACGCTACCGGTCAGTCCAGAGCGGAGAACGAGGAGGCAAACAAGCCGAGCGTGGCTCCCGAGGATTGCGACTACGTTCTTAATAAATCGAACAAGAAAATACATACGCCCACCTGTCATAACGTAAACTCTATGAAGGAAAGCAATAAGGAATATTACACCGGTGATATACAGGATCTTCTGGACGACGGATACGTTGCTGCAGGATGCTGTAACCCAAAGTGATAACGGAGGAAAAAAAATGAGAAATTTTAACGCTTTAAAGTATATTTTTGCATCGGCACTTGCAGTATGCACCGTGCTTTCCGTAGCTTCGTGCAAGAAGGACGACGGCGACGGCGATCATACTCACACCTTTGGAGATTGGACCGTCACAGAGCCCACCTGCACCGAGGCCGGAAAGAGGGAAAGAGCCTGCACCGGATGCGATCATACCGAAGAAGAGTCTATCGCGGCTCTCGGACACACTACCGTCAGCCACTCCGAGAAGGCGGCAACCTGTACCGAGGACGGATACGCGGCATACGTTACCTGCACCGAATGTGATTACACCACTTACAGTAAAATAAGTGCCACGGGTCACTCCATCGTAGAGCACGAGGCAAAGGCTCATACTTGCACCGAGGACGGACACGCGGCTTACGAGACCTGCGAAAACTGTTCTTATACCACGTACGAAAAGATTCCCGCTCAGCATAATTTCAACGAGGGCGTATGTACCGAATGCGGAGAAGAGGAGTGCGAGGAGCACAGCTTTGGTGATTGGTACGGAAACACCGCTACCTGCGAGCGCGGTGGAAAGGAATACAGAAAGTGCTCGGAGTGTGGCTTCGTCGTATCGAGAGATACCGAGATCAAGCCCCACGCTATAGTAGGTCACGAGGCTAAGGACCCCACCTGCACGGAGCCCGGACACGAGGCTTACGAGACTTGTGAAAACTGCTCTTATACTACTTACGAAGAGATCCCTGCGGGACATAAATTTGAAGGAGGAAAGTGTACGGTGTGCGGAGCTGATAAATGCACTACTCACAGCTATGGAGCCTGGTACGGAAACACCGCTACCTGTAAGGCGGGCGGCGTTGAATACAGAGAATGCTCCGAATGCGGAAACGTAGATCAGAGAAACACCTCAAAGAGCTCTCATAAGTATGAGAATAAGGTCTGTATCTGGTGCGGAGCTAAGGATTACACCTTACCCCCTCAGCCCCTTGGAGCAAAAAAAGACGACTAATTCTATTCAGGAGGACCGCAAAATGCGAGAATTTGAATTTTTAAAAGCAAACGATCCCGACGTATACGCCGCGGTAGTAAACGAGACCTCAAGACAGCGCAATAAGATAGAGCTTATCGCGTCTGAAAACTTCGTTTCCGAAACGGTTATGGATGCAAACGGAACTGCTCTTACCAACAAATACGCCGAGGGATATCCCTCAAAGCGTTACTACGGCGGCTGCGAGCACGTTGACGTCGTTGAAACTATAGCTATCGAGCGAGCAAAGAAGCTTTTCGGAGCAGGATACGCTAACGTTCAGCCACACTCCGGTGCGCAGGCAAATATGGCAGTCTTCTTCGCGCTTCTTACTCCCGGTGATACCGTTCTTTCTATGAATCTTGCCCACGGCGGACATCTCAGCCACGGCTCACCCGTCAATATGTCGGGAAAATATTGGAATATCGTGCCCTACGGAGTATCCGAGGAAACCGGAACGATCGATTACGATGAGGTAAGAAGACTTGCACTTGAATGCAAGCCAAAGCTTATCCTCGCAGGCGCATCCGCATATCCGAGAGCAATAGATTTTAAAAAATTCGCGGATATAGCGAACGAGGTCGGTGCTTATCTTATGGTAGATATGGCGCACATTGCAGGTCTCGTTGCGGCAGGAGTTCACCCCTCTCCCGTACCTTATGCGCACGTCACCACGACCACCACTCATAAAACTCTTCGCGGACCCCGTGGCGGACTTATCCTTACCAACGACGAGGAGATAGCAAAGCTTATAAACAAAGCTATATTCCCCGGTATCCAGGGCGGACCTCTTATGCACACCATTGCCGCTAAGGCGGTATGCTTCGGCGAGGCACTTAAGCCCGAGTTCAAGACCTATGCAGAGAATATAATCAAGAACACGGACGCTCTTGCAAAAACTCTTCTTGCCGAGGGCTTCAAGCTCGTTTCGGGAGGAACCGATAACCACCTTATGCTCGTTGATCTTACGGGTATGAAGGTAGATACGGGAAAGGAAGCCGAGCATCTTCTTGACGAGGTAGGAATTACCTGTAATAAAAACTCGATACCCTTCGATACTCAGAAGCCCTTCGTTACGAGCGGAATCAGACTCGGTACCGCCGCAGTTACCACGCGCGGATTTACCGAGGAGGACGTTATCGAGGTTGGTAAGATAATCGCGATAACTCTCAAGGACTTTGAAAACAGAAGTGACGAGGCGAAGGCGAGAGTTGCGGCTCTTTGCAAAAAGTACCCTCTTTACGAATAATAAAAAAGAAACAAAAGGAATTTAAACAGAAATGGCGCTTGAAAGAAAAGACGTAGACAAAAAATACAAATGGGATCTCTCCGTTATTTATAAGGACGAGAACGCATTTTTCGACGATTATAAAAAGTGCGAGAAAATGATATCCGCCTTCTCTAAGCACGAGAAGACGATGTGCACCTCTGCAGAGTGCTTCTATAACGCCCTTAAGGATATGACCGATATCGACGCTATCATCGAGAGACTTTGGCAGTACGCATCCTTGGGCTTTGCGGTAGACACCTCCGACAACAACGCTCAGGCTCTCAACGCGAGAGTCCGTAACCTTGCGGTATCCGCAGGCGAGGCTTATTGGTTCGTATCCCCTTATATGCTTAAGCTTGATAACGAGACGGTAGATAAGTGGTTTAACGAATATCCCAAGCTTGCATCCTATCGCCGTATGGTAGATAAGAATATGAGATATAAGCCTCACACCCTTTCCGATGAGTGCGAGATACTTATGTCCAAGATGCAGGATTGCCTCGGCAGTCACGGTGATATCCGCAGCATTTTCTCGAACTCCGACATCAAGTACGGCAAGATAACCGATGCTGAGGGAAAGAGAGTAGAGCTTACCGATTCGAACTACATTATGTATCTTATGAATTCGGACAGAAGACTCCGTCAGTCCGCCTTCAGAACTCTTTATAAGACCTACGAGCAGTTTGCAAACACCTACGCAACAATGCTCGGAAGCAGAGTAAAGGAGCGTTGCACTCTTGCGAAGGTTCGCGGATACAAGGATTCCATAACCGCATCCACCTTTGACGACGAGGTCACGCCCGTTATATACAATAACCTTATAAATTCCGTGCGCCAGGGACTTCCTGCGCTCTACGACTACTACGAGCTTAAGCGTCGCGTTCTCGGTGTTGAGAAGTTCCATATGTACGACGTATACGCACCCCTTATCGGCTCGTTCAATAAGCAGTATACCTATGAGGAGGCAGTTGACGAGGTTCTTAAGGCTACCGAAATATACGGTGACGAGTATTATAACGCTCTTAAGGCAGGACTCACCGAGCTCGGTTGGGTAGACGTTTATCCCACCAAGGGTAAGCGCGGCGGAGCGTTCAGCTCAGGATGCCCCGGCACAGAGCCTTATATCCTTCTTAACTACAACGGTACGTTTGATAACGTTTCCACCCTTGCTCACGAGGCGGGACATTCGATGCATTCATATTTCTCTAATAAGTACAACGAGCCTTACAACTCACAGTACACGATCTTCGTAGCAGAGGTTGCATCTACCGTAAACGAGCTTCTTCTTTCTCACAGAAAGCTTCGCGAGTGCAAGAGTGACGAGGAAAAGCTTTACCTTCTCAACGAGCTTATGGATACCTACAAGGGCACGCTCTTCCGCCAGACTATGTTTGCTGAGTTTGAGCGCGATATCCACGCTCTTTCCGAAAAGGGTGAGCCTCTCACCGCAGAGCTTCTCAATAAGAAATATTACAAGCTCGTTAAAAAGTACTTTGGTCCCGACGTAGCGTGCGACAAGCAGATCGCTTACGAGTGGATGAGAATACCTCACTTCTATACCTGCTTCTACGTATATAAGTACGCTACCTGTATCTCCGCGGCAACCGCGATCGTCAAGAGAATAGAGACCGAGGGTGCGTCCTATGTAAATCAGTATATAGATTTCCTCAAGTGCGGCGGCTCCAAGTCTCCCCTTGAAAGCCTTCTCGTTGCAGGCGTCGATATGACCGATCCTTCCGTAGTAAACGGAGCTATCGAGGACTTTGCATCCTGCGTAAAGCAGTTTAACGAGATCTACGATTCAATGAACAAGTAAGCGTGAGGCGCGTGCATTTTTAAGTGCGCAGTAAATTTAAACGGTCAAGCCGATAACTGACCGTGATTTGAACGCTTTTAGCTTCACATGGGAAAATGAAAAACGAAAAGCATAGCAAGACGATATACGTTTTTGCTATGCTTTTCGTTTTTTTAGATAAAAGGCGAGCCCCTCGCTTTTTTGTGAAAGGCTCGCTTGATCACTGTTATATTCAGTTTTCCTCGTCGGACTTAGCCTGCTTTTTAGCTTCAATAGAGTTGATAGCCTTGTTGAGTCCGTAAATGGAAAGAATGATAGCACCGATCACAATGAAGATGCAGAGCATACCCTTCCACATATACTGAAGAGAGTCCACGAAACGCTCAAAGCTGAAATCGATCTCGATCTTGTTCGAGGTAGCCTCGTTGATAGCTTCGTTAACGCTCTCTTGAGCTTCACTTGCAAAAGCGGAGATCGCGAATACTGAGAAGGTAAGTATAAGCGAAAGAAGGAGAGTTAAAATTTTAGTTGACTTTTTCATTTTCCATCGTCCTTTCTCAGTTTAAATAAGCGGGAGCATAAAGCTGAGGATAAGACCGCCCGCAATAACCGAAGCGATCTGTCCAGAAACGTTTACGCCGATAGATTGCATAAGAAGGAAGTTCTGAGGATCCTCCTCGAGTCCCATCTTGTGAACCACGCGGCCGGACATCGGGAATGCCGAAATACCTGCGGCACCGATCATAGGATTGATCTTTTCCTTGAGGAAGAGGTTCAAGAATTTAGCGAAGAGAACACCGCCTGCAGTATCGAATACGAACGCGAAAAGACCGAGCGCGAGAATGAGAAGCGTGCTGAAGTTAAGGAACTTTTCAGCGTGCATCTGGCACGCGATGGTGATACCGAGGAATATGGTAACGAGGTTTGCAAGAACCTTCTGCGCGGTCTCGGAAAGCGAATCGAGAACTCCGCACTCACGGATGAGGTTACCGAACATAAGGAATCCTACGAGAGCAACCGAGGAGGGAGCAACGAGACCTGCAATTATCGTGATGATAATGGGGAAGAGGATTCTCGTAGCCTTGGAGATGGATTGGGGCTTGTAGGGCATACGAATGAGTCTTTCGCTTTTGGTGGTCATCATCTTGATAACGGGGGGCTGGATGATGGGAACGAGAGCCATATACGAATACGCCGCTACCATGATAGCTCCGGTGATAGTTGCGGTCGGGCCGAGAAGCTTGTTTGCAACTACGATGGCGGTAGGTCCGTCAGCCGCACCGATAATACCGATGGATGCCGCTGCGGGAAG
>JBGVKA010000043.1:0-4001 GCA_045129715.1 Eubacteriales bacterium
CTGAGCGCGACGGCTTGTTCTGCGAAAAGATCTTTGGTCCGACTAAGGACTGGGAGTGTCTTTGCGGAAAGTACAAGAGAGTTCGCTTTAAGGGTAAGGTTTGCGAAAAGTGCGGCGTTGAGGTTACTACCAAAAAGGTAAGACGTGAACGTATGGGCTCTATCGAGCTTGCCGCTCCCGTGTCGCATATCTGGTATTTCAAGGCTGTTCCCTCAAGAATGGGTCTTGTGCTCGATATGTCTCCGAGACTTCTTGAAAGAGTTATCTATTTTTCAAGATATATAGTAATTGATCCCGGTAACACTCCTCTTGAGAAGAAGCAGCTCCTCACCGACGACGAGTACAGAAATGCTCGCGAGAGATATGAGGACGACTTCAGAGCAGGTATGGGTGCCGAGGCTGTTCGTGAGCTTCTTGCAGAGATCAATCTCGAGGAGCTTGCAGCAGAGCTTAAGGCTCAGCTTGCAGAGAGTGCCGGTCAGAAAAAGGTAAAAATAATTAAAAGACTTGAGGTTATCGAGGCGTTCAGAAAATCGGGCAACCGTCCTGAGTGGATGATTCTTGAGACTCTCCCCGTTCTTCCCCCCGATATCCGTCCTATGACTCAGCTTGACGGTGGAAGATTTGCAACCTCCGATATAAACGAGCTTTATCGCCGTGTTATCAACAGAAACAACCGTCTTAAGCACTTCATAGAAATGAAGGCTCCCGACATTATCGTTCGTAACGAGAAGAGAATGCTTCAGGAATTCGTTGACGCTCTTATCGATAACGGTAGACGCGGAAAGGCTGTTACCGGCGCATCCAACCGTCCTCTTAAGTCTCTTTCCGAGGCTCTTCGCGGTAAGCAGGGACGCTTCCGTCAGAACCTTCTCGGTAAGCGTGTTGACTATTCCGGACGTTCGGTTATCGTCGTAGGTCCTACTCTTAAGATATATCAGTGCGGTCTTCCTAAGGAAATGGCTCTTGAGCTCTTCCGTCCCTTCGTTATGAAGAGACTTATCGAGACTCAGAAGGCTAACTCCATCAAGGACGCAAAGAAGAAGGTAGACAGAGTTGCTCCTGAGGTTTGGGACGCTCTCGAATACGTAATCAAGGAGCATCCCGTTCTTCTTAACAGAGCTCCTACGCTTCACCGTCTCTCGATCCAGGCGTTCGAGCCCGTTCTCGTAGAAGGAAGAGCGATCAAGCTTCATCCCCTCGTATGTCCCGCGTTCAACGCAGACTTCGACGGTGACCAGATGCCCGTTCACGTTCCGCTTTCCTCCGAGGCGCAGGCAGAGGCAAGATTCCTTATGCTTTCTGCAAACAACCTCTTGAAGCCCGTTTCCGGTAAGGCTGTAACCGTTCCTTCTCAGGATATGGTCCTCGGTTCTTACTATCTTACCATCGACCATCCCGGTGAGCTTGGCGAGGGCAAGGTCTTCCGTAACTTCGACGAGGTTGAGATGGCTTATGAGAATAAGCTTCTCGGTATGCACGCCGCAATCAAGGTGCGCGTTACCAAGATGATCGACGGAGAAGAGAAGAGTGCTATTATCGATGCTACCTACGGTAGACTTATCTTCAACTCCAAGATCCCTCAGGATCTCGGATACGTTGATCGTTCCAAGGATCCCTTCTCTCTCGAGATCAATTTCCCGACCACGAGTAAGAAGCTCAAGGAGATCGTTGACCTTACCATTAAGTATCACGGCTTTGCAAACGCTGCAGAGGTTCTTGATAACATTAAGACTATGGGTTACAAGTACTCCACCAGATCCTCTCTTTCTATCTCGGTTTACGATATGACCATTCCTCCTCAGAAGAAGAAGATCCTCGAGGATGCCGCAAAGCAGGTTGAAGAGATCACTGAGCTCTTCAATTGGGGTGAGCTTTCCGATGACGAAAGATACAAGCAGGTTATTGCAGTTTGGGAAAAGGCAACCAACGACGTTACCGACGCTCTTACCGCTAACCTTGATAAATACAACTCGCTTAATATGATAGCTACCTCCGGAGCCCGTGGTTCGACCAAGCAGATGCGTCAGCTTGCAGGTATGCGTGGACTTATGTTTGCTACCAACGGTAAGACTATCGAAATTCCGATTAAATCTAACTTCCGTGAAGGTCTTACGATGCTCGAGTACTTTATGGGCGCTAAGGGTTCTCGTAAATCTCTTTCGGATACCGCTCTCCGTACCGCAGACTCGGGTTACCTTACCCGTCGTCTCGTTGACGTTTCTCAGGACGTTATCATCCGTGAGGAAGACTGTGGTGCTACCACGGGTATCGTAGTTTCCGATATCAAGACCGGAGACAACGTGGTAGAAAAGCTCTTCGACCGTCTCGTTGGAAGATACACCGTTAACGACGTCGTTAACGAAGAGACCGGTGAGCTTATCGTTCCCGCAAATACGATGATCGACGAGGTTATGGCTCAGCAGATCATCAACGAGGGTATCACCTCCGTTGAGGTAAGAACCATCCTCAGATGTCTTGCTAAGCGCGGCGTTTGTGTACACTGTTACGGTGCAGACCTCGCTCACGGCACTCCCGTTGCTATCGGTGAGGCTGTCGGTGTTATTGCCGCTCAGTCTATCGGTGAGCCCGGTACTCAGCTTACGATGAGAACCTTCCACACGGGTGGTGTCGCAGGTTCGGATATTACTCAGGGTCTTCCCAGAGTTGAAGAGCTCTTCGAGGCAAGAAAGCCCAAGAAGCCCGCTATCGTTACCGCTTATACGGGTATCGCCCGCATTCAGTCCGATAAGAAGCTTTCTAAGGTTATCATTCAGAACCCCGTTGAGCCTACCGCTTCCGACGTTATATACGATATCCCCTTCGGTATGCGTCTTTGCATAGAGGACGGTCAGGAGGTAAAGAGAGGTCAGCAGCTTACTGAAGGCTTCCTTAACCCTGCAGACGTTCTTCATATGTCCGGTATCGATGCCGTATACGATTACATTATCCGTGAGGTACAGAAGGTGTACCGTGGAGAAGACGTTGAGATCAACGATAAGCACGTCGAGTGTATCACTCGTCAGATGACCAGAAAGGTCAAGGTTGAGGATCCCGGAGATACCGACCTTCTTTCCGGTACTACCGTTGACGTTCTTGAGCTTCGCGAGGAGAACGAAAAGATCGACGCGAGAATCGCTAACGGTGAGCTCGGTCTTCGCTATGCGGAAACCGCTCCCATGCTTCTCGGTATAACCAAGGCTTCGCTTATGACCGAATCCTTCCTTTCCGCTGCATCCTTCCAGGAGACCACCAAGGTTCTTACCGAGGCGGCTATCAAGGGCAAGCAGGATAAGCTTCTCGGTCTTAAGGAGAACGTTATTATTGGTAAGCTCATTCCCGCAGGTACGGGACTTGCCGAGTACCGCTCGGTTGAGATCAACGATACCGAGAAGGTTGACGACAACCTCGAGGCAGAGGTTATCAGCTTCGCTCCCGAGGGAGCAAGCATTTCAATGTACGAAAACGTTGAAAACCTTCCCTCTGCAGAATAATATTAATGGGTTAACTCGGTTTCGAGTTAACCCATTTTTAAAATGATTTGCTTTATAATGATAGCTTAATGTAAACAATTATTTTCAATAAAACCGAAAATATGCAAAAAATAAGCTTTAGTGAGACCTTGAGCGTTACGGTTGGAGATAATAATGAACGGTATCAAAAAGAGAATTATGTTCGTGTGCCACGGGAATATATGCAGAAGCCCGATGGCTGAGTTTATATTTAAAATGATGATTGCCGAGCGCGGCATTTCCGATCTTTTTGAGGTAAGATCGAGTGCAACGAGCTCGGAGGAGATATGGCGCGGAGTCGGAAATCCCATATATCCGCCTGCGGAAAGGGAGCTTCAAAGGCGCGGTGTTCCGTATGAGAAAAGACGTGCGGTACAGCTCACGCGTGAGGACTACGGAGAATACGATATGTTCATCGGAATGGACTCGGCAAACGTCAGAAATATGGAGCGTATCTTCGGTGCCGATAAGGATAAGAAGATATTTAAG
>JBGVKA010000044.1:0-8189 GCA_045129715.1 Eubacteriales bacterium
GCTTTTCGATCAGCGTTTCGCTGATGACCGTGCCGTTTTGAAGCATATCCTCTAAATTCACCAGATCGCAGTTGTGCATATGCTGAGCGAAGTAATCGGAATCGTGGAAGTGGATGATTCCCTCCTCGTGAGCCTTAACGATGTCCTCGGGGAGAAGGATTCTTCTTGTGATATCCTTGGAAATCTCGCCTGCCATATAGTCACGCTGAACGCTGTTAACGGTGGGGTTCTTGTTGGAGTTCTCCTGCTTGACCTCCTCGTTATTGCATTCGATCAAGGAAAGGATCTGATCGTCAGTGGTGTTTGTTCTTCTTACGAGTGCTCTCTTATAACGGTAGGTTATGTAAGCACGCGCAAGGATAAAAGCACCCGAGCGCATAAGCTCGTTCTCAACCATATCCTGAACCTCTTCAACGTTTACCGCTCTGCCGAGCTTTTCGCATTTGGATTCAACGTGAGCAGCGATCTTATTTATTTTACCGTCAGTGATCTGTTCATCTTCATCTACCGCCTCGTTTGCCTTCATAATAGCGGCGGCAATCTTAAATCGGTCGAATGTAACCTCCGAACCGTTTCTCTTAATGAGTTTCATATTCACGCTCCTTTTTGTTGTTCATAGCCTTTATAGAATAAAAAGTCCCTACCTCTTTTCAAAGGTAGAAGCTCGTCTTATTTTGCCCGTTTTTTAAGCCCTACGACAGCGGAAGGTGGGCACTTTTACGCCCGCCGTCAAGGGCTCACTAAGAAATCACCGATTTCTTTGAAAATTCTCTGTTAAGAGAATTTTGGGAATTTCACGTCAATGAAATTTCGTGAGTATATTATACAAGAAGTAAAAATGCGAAAGCGTCCCGAAGGGGCATTTTCAGGCATTTTTACGCCCGCCGTCAAGGGCTCACTAAGAAATCACCGATTTCTTTGAAATTCTCTGTCAGGAGAATTTTGGGAATTTCACACCAATGAAATTCCGTGAGTATATTATACACCATATCTTGTGATTTTGTCAAGCCCTAAATACTATATATTGTGTTTTTTATCGTTTTACAAGTTTTGTCAAAAAGCCATTTTTTACTCATTTTTAAGCATTTTCTTGGACAAAATAACCATTATTTTTCCCACTTATAAGTTAATTTAAGGCAGAGATAAAAATTCATTCGTCAATATCTACAAAATAAGTCGATTTTTTTCTATATCTTTTTTTGAACGGCTCGCAATTTTAGCAAGATCACCTACGGAATTAACCCCAAGATATAGCGTTTAAAAAACTTTTTTGCAGGCTCCCGTATTGAAAAAGCGAGGGCTTTGTGTTATAATAAGTTAGCAAGCGTCACTTGACCTTCGATTTTAATGCTTCAAGTGGTAATCAAGTATTATTTGCTTGATTTTTCCTTTGCCGCGGTGATATAATTGATCGGGGCGGGAAGGTAAAGCACGGAGCTTGCAAAAGAATATAATATAGATAGTATTATATAGTATTAATACCTATTTTGATATTATATACGCTTGCTTATTTAACGATAAACGGAGATCCTATGAAATTTGATTTTACCTATTATAATCCAACGAGAATACATTTCGGAAGAGACTCGCTCTCACATCTTGCGAGTGAGCTTTCCGCATTTGGAAAAAACGTTCTTTTGGTTTACGGAAAGGGCGCAATAAAAAAGCACGGCATATACGATAAGGTCGTATCCGTGCTCAAGGAATGTGAAAAAAACGTTACCGAGCTTGAAGGAATAAGACCTAATCCAACCTACAGTCAGGTGCTCGCAGGTGCCGAGCTCGTGAGGAAAAACGGGATAGACCTTATCCTTGCGGTTGGCGGCGGCTCGGTCATCGACTGCGCAAAGGCTATCTCGGTATCAGCATTTTGTGAGGGTGATGCGTGGCAAAAATATTGGGTTGATTTTAAGCCCCTTGACAACGCCACCGTTCCCGTGGCTTCTATTCTCACAATGGTCGGCACGGCGTCTGAGATGAACTCGGGCTCCGTCATAACGAACGAGGATACGAAGATAAAGGAAGGGCGTATATTCCCTCCCCACGTAAGCCCCGTTTTCTCGATTCTCAACCCCGAATACACCTACACCGTTCCGAAAAAACAGATGGTCAGCGGTATTTACGATATTATGTCGCATCTTTGCGAGCAATATTTCTCGGGAGATGACGAAAACGTCAGCGATTATCTCTTAGAGGCTCTGATGCGCTCGCTTATTTCGTCAACGCGCATAGCACTCAAGGATCCCCATGACTACGAGGCGCGAAGCAACATAATGTGGTGCTCCACGATGGCTCTCAACAAGATCACCGGAGTTTCAAAGAAGCAGGATTGGCAGGTACACGGCATCGAGCATCAGATCGGCGCGTACACCGATTGTCCTCACGGTGTCGGACTCGCGATAGTCTCAATTCCCTATTACAAGCATATTTATAAGCACGGTATCGATAAATTCGTCAGCTTTGCGGTGAACGTTTTCGGTATTTCTCCAAACGGAAAAAGTAAGGAGGAGATAGCCGAGTGCGGAATCGATGCGCTTCGCGATTTCATAATCGAGCTTGGAATCCCGCTCAATCTTCAAGCTATCGGAGTTACCCGCGATATGCTCGAGGATATCGCGTATTCCGTCGAGGAGGGTGGCGGCTACAAGATGCTCACTCACGAAGATATGCTTAAAATTCTTGAGGAGTGCTTTTAAAATCAGCCCGTCAAGAGGCACCCCGCGACACCTTTTAAAACGCGGCAGCTATTGACATTCAAATAAAACAGGTCTATAATATTCTTATCATACAAGGAGGCAGACTATGGAAAACAACTCAATTATTTGTCCGTTATGCAACACGGAAAACACGGCAGACTCGAATTTCTGCTCCGTTTGCGGACAATCCCTCTCACAAGGCCCTATGGCTAAGCAGTGCCCCGAATGTGGCACGGTATTCAACGACGAGGACAACCGTTGCGGTCTTTGTGGCACGGCTCTCGTTTATAAAGCGGTGCAGGAGGATGCACCGAGGGCCTCGGAGGCATACGGCACGGAATACGCGGTGGTATGCAGACACTGTGGCGCGGAAAATCCCAACGGCTATAAGCACTGCTCGCGCTGCGGAAGACCTCTTGCCTCCGGCAGAAAGCGTTTCTGCACCGAGTGCGGAAAGGAATCCGGCGGACTTTACGATCTTTGCTCCGGCTGCGGCTCCTCTCTTCTCGTCTCCCCTATGGCAACCGCAAAACCGAAGAAAAAGTCTTCGGACTCCAAAAAGAGCTTGACGATAATAAACAAGTCGTTCATTCTCCTTCTTTCCGCCCTGCTTCTCGCATTCTCGTTCCTTCCCATCCTCAAATATAAGATAAACGTGGCAAAGGACGTTTCGATAAGCGTTAAATTCAGCGTTGTCGACGCTATAACCTTTGCGGTGGACAACCTTTTCAATCAGGACGAGGAGGAAATGCAGGACAGCAACCTCTACGCCAAATTTGAGGAAGCAACCGAGGAATTTATGGACTCCGACGCCGAAGAGGATTACATAACGCGTGCCTCTAAAATGAAGATCTCCAAATAACTCAAGCTTTCCTTCAGATTGGCATTAAGAAGCAACGACTACGCGGTATCTCCCACGCTTATGACAGCGGCGGTCGTCTCCTTTGCATACGTAGCATTGGCTCTTGCCTGCTTCATATTCGCTCTTATTTCGTTCATTATGCATTTCTGTGGCTCAAGGTCGTGTACGAAGACCGCAATGAGACTTATGATCTTCGTTCCCTTCGCCGCACTTATATCTCACTATTCATTCGCTAAGGCGATCTCCACTATGAGCGAATTGTTCAGGCTGGTGTCAAATAACGTCAAGATGGGTATGGGTGCTATGCTCGTATCAGTAATAGCCGCGGCGGTGCTCTGCGTTGCTCTCGTAATTCAGAACGCTATAGCAAAGAACGGCACCTTCACGGTAAAACGAACCGTATTTTGCGCAGTATCCCTCGTTCTCTTATCCGCAACCTTGATCCTTTGCGGCGCGAACGCATTCAAGCTCAGCGTAAAGACCGAGTTCAAGAACAAGGATACGGCAACGACTGTCACTATGCCCGTATCCCCCGAGATCTACGATTACATAGACACCGCAAGAAAGGGTCCCGATGAGGAAACTCTCGAGCTTATCTCCGGATTTGAGAATAAGCAGGCATATCTCAATAGCTTGCTCGAAGCTTATTCCGAATATACCGCAAACGAAGCCAAGAACGGAAAGGCAGACGTCGTTACGAGAGAGGTGATCTACACTCTCATACTCGCTTGGAACCGTGAAACCGTTTCCACCTTCTCACTGACGAGCGTTATTTTAACGCTGGCGTTCACCTTTACCGCATTAACTATGGCTCTTGTCGTATTGACTCTTTGCTCTCTCAAAAAGAGATCTATCTTCGAGCTTATCTCGTCGGCATTGGCGTTTGCTCTTACAGTCGGAGCTCTCACCTTGAACTGCATACTCGTTCTCACATTGAGAAAGTCTATCGCATATCTTGAGCCCACCGTTTCTCTTCGCATAGGCTTCTCCTTCGGTATCATTGCCTTCACTATCATCTCATGCCTCGCCCTCACAGCCGTAATTCTCCAGGGAATATTTACGAGAACAAGAAAAAGCGAGCCGATATACACCGAGCTCTACGAATCGGAAACGGTATGATCCTTTAAACGAAAAGCCGCTATATAAAGCAAAAGAATAGCTTTTAATACAATAAAAACCGCTATAGATCAATTGGTCTGTAGCGGTTTGTTTTTTTGCTTTTTATTTAATTATGCACACTTTTATTTACAAAATCACCGAGTTTTTTTACTTTTCGTTCGTCTTGCACGCCGTGTGATCCGGCGTTTTTATTTCGTAAAATCAAAGACTGCCGCGCCGTCCTTAAGGACGAGCTTCGCCTCGAAGGATTTGCCGGTCTTTGATATGAAGCCGCGCATTTTTGCGGTCGAGCCGGTGGCAAGAAGACGCATCACCTCGGTCTTCGGTACTGTCTTTTTGCATATCGTTATTCCGACGCGGAATTCACATCCGCTACCGTATCCCATACATCCGTAGCTTGCCTTACCGCGAACGACGTTTTTCCCGCACACGGGACACTTGCCGAGGATCTCTCCGTACTCACCCGTGTCGATCGGTGCAGACTTCGGAAGCGGATCGGCACCGCCGGTTTTGAATATCTCGGCTATCTCGTTTTCGCAGAGCTTAACGCTTTCGTCGACCGTCATTTCCCCTCTGAAAACTCGCTTAAGAGCCTTACCGAGCTCACTCGTTTTATACTTATCCATAGCTATTGAAAGCCTCTCGAGAGACTCAACGAGATACTCACCGTCGGGGAGAATGGTGTACACGTCCTTTTTGAGATCGATATATCCGCTCTTCTTCGCGTTGTCTATAATACCCGTTCGGGTTGCCTCGGTTCCAAGCTCAAGTCCCTCGAAGATCGCGCGATACTCGTCGGCATCGTCAACCTCCCCGCTCTCCTCAAGCTCCTTTGCCTTAGCCTTATCGTCCTTGAAGGGATTTTTGAGGTACTTGTTCAAGGTTTCGATAGTATAGTGCTTTGGAGGCGTGGTCTGTTTTTCGTCGGGAGCAAAATTGATATTTACCTGCTCTCCGAGCTCAAGCTTTGGCAGAACCTTATCCTTCGTATTGTAATCGTCGTATTTCGTCCAACCGGGATTGATGATCACCGTTCCCTTAAGGCTGAACTCCTCAAGCTCTCCGACCTTGATCCTTATCTCGCTCTTTTCGGCAAGACAGTCCTCGGCGCAGAATACCGCAACGAATCGTCTTAAGACGGTGGAATACACCTGCTTTTCCTTCTCGCTGAGCTTTTCGGCGTTGGGGATCTTATAAGTCGGCGTGAGTGCCGAGTGCGACTCTATTTTAGAGTCGTCGAATATATATTTTGAGTCCTTGAATCTCACGGGATATCCGAGCCTGCCAACGTTAGCGAGGATCTTTCTTATCTTATCCTTTTCCGCAGTGGCAAGATACTCCGAGTTGGTTCTCGGATAGGTGAGATATCCGTCCTCGTAGAGCTTCTGTATTATCTTAAGGCTCTCTGCCATGCTCATCTTATACTTTTTACCGAGCACGTTCTGAAGAGTCGAAAGCGAATAAAGCTTGCCGGGGAGGATGGTGTCCTTTTTGCTTTCAACGTGAGAAACGTAAGCACCCGTGGCGTTATACAGCTGTGCAAGCTCGGTTGCGGATGCGATATCGTCCGCCTTGAACTTTTTCTTACCGCTGAGCTCTATCTTCTGCCCCTTCGTCTTTTCCGAGGAGGAAATAACGTAATATTTTTCGGGCTTGAAGTTTCTTATTTCGATATCTCTTTCATATATTGCCTTAACGATGGGAACGATAACTCTGCCAACTCGCAAAAGCTTTCCGCATCGAATAGTGGCATAGCGTGTTAAATTAACACCGTAAAGCCAGTCTATATACGTTCTTGCAAAGCCCTCGTTTGCGAGGTTATCGTATTCAACCTCGCGCTTCATTTCACAAAGTGCCTTCGCTACCGTTTCGGGCGTTTGATCGGGGAGCCAGAGTCTCAAAAGCTCCTTATCCTTCGTGAGCGCGTGCTGAACACAAAGACGAACTATTATCTCTCCCTCACGGTCAGCGTCTCCCGCATTTATGATAGCGTCAACGTCGGGACGGTTGCAGAGCTTCTCAAGTATCTTATATTGGCGCATAACTCCGCTATCAACGGTGCGCTTTCCGTCTGCCTTCTTGAGCTCAAATTTAAAGCTTTTCGGGAAGCAGGGCAAATTGTCAAGAGTCCAGCCCCTCGACTCGGTCGGCTTCTCGGAATAAGACTCTATATCGGCAAGCGAGAACAGGTGTCCGAACGCCCAGCTTACTATATATTCACTGCCTATGAAATATCCGTTTTCCTTCTTCATCTCGCCCGAAATTCCCGCGACGATATTGCGCGCAAGGCTCGGCTTTTCCGCGATAATAAGCTTCATATTCTCAACCTCCGGGCAAGAGCTCCGCTCGTGAATTTCAACTCTTTCACAAAATCGGGCACTTTACATTCTATCACATTATTTCAAAAATTTCCACCCCTAAATCGCATTTTAACAATTTTTTCACGCTTTTCGTGACACTTGCTAAAGCAAAAAAATTTTGGAAGGAAGCCTAAAAGACAATATGCACAAAACCGCACCTCTCTTTTTTGTCAAAATGCCGTTTTTTATCCTCTACACTTTTATTTTTTATTTTAATATGTTATAATTAATATGATGACGTTTAAAGGATGGTAACCTATGGCAAAATTATATTTTAAATACGGAGCAATGGGCTCCTCAAAGACCGCCCAGGCTCTCATAACTAAATTTAACTACGAGGAGCGAGGAATGAAGGTGTGGCTCATAAAGCCCGCTATAGACGACCGCGACGGCCGTGACGTGATAAAATCCCGTATAGGTCTTTTTGCTCACAGCACCACCGTTGAGAAGGGCGAGTCCATAACAGAGACCTTCCTTAACGAGATGAGTGACGCAGACGTTATAATCGCGGACGAGTGTCAGTTCTTCACCGCCGAGCAGATCGACGAGCTTCGCAGGATAGTTGACGAAAGATCGATACCCGTTCTTTGCTTCGGACTCAGGACCGATTTTCTCTCTCATCTTTTCGAGGGAAGCAGAAGGCTCTTCGAGGTTGCGGATTCAATATCCGAGATAAAAACGATATGCGAATGCGGAAGCAAGGCAACCGTAAACGCGCGTCTTGATGCAAATATGAACGTCGTTACCGAGGGAAGTCAGGTAATGATAGGCGGTAACGAGAGCTACGTTGCAATGTGTCACAAGTGCTGGCGCGAGCGCATCAGAAAACAAAATGAAAAATAAACTTGAAAGGTGAAAATAAAATGGAACTTAAAACAATTCTTTCAAAATGCGATCATACTCTCCTCGGTCAGAGTGCGACCTGGAGCGATATCAAGGCAATTTGCGACGACGGTATAAAATATGCCACCGCGTCCGTTTGTATTCCCCCCTCGTTCGTTAAGCAGGCAAAGGAGTACGTTAAGGACGCCCTCAAGATCTGCACGGTCATCGGATTCCCGAACGGCTACAATACCACGGCGGTAAAGGTTTTCGAGACCTCGGACGCGATCAAAAACGGTGCGGACGAGATCGATATGGTCATCAACATCG
>JBGVKA010000045.1:0-2038 GCA_045129715.1 Eubacteriales bacterium
GGTATACTTAATACCGTCAAGGACGGTGTTTGCACCGTAAACGAGGGCAAGACCATTGCGGGCAGTATCCAAAGCCAGACGGCAGGCGCAAGAAACCTGATAAAGATGGGCATTCCCTTGAACGAGGTTTCAAAAATGTGCTCATACAATCCCGCTCGCGCAATCGGTATGGACGGTGAGCTCGGCTCTCTTGCACACGGAAGACTCGCTGACGTTATAATCACTGACGGCGAGCTCAACGTGAAGCACACCTTCATAAACGGCACCAAGATATCTTAAAACTTGAGGACGAAAAAATGTATAGTAAGTTTGACACTGCCGCACTCGGCAAAAAGATACTTTTCCATAGAAAAAGGCTCGGATTTACTCAGGCTACGCTTGCAAACAAGCTTCGCGTAAGCTATCAGGCTATTTCGGCTTGGGAAAATTCGTCCACTCTTCCCGACGTGGATAACCTTTGCAGACTCTCGGAGATATTCGGCATATCTCTTGACGATCTTTTGAAGAACGAGGACAGCTCCAACGTGCTTATGCTCGGTATTGACGGAGGCGGAACGAAAACCGAATTCGTCGTATTCGATCAGAACGGCTACGTGCTTAAGAGAATATGTCTTCCCGGCTCAAACGCTTCGCATATTGGCGTTGACGGAACGCTTGAGATACTCCGCAGTGCTATTGATAAATGCGTTGAGGAGTTCCCCGAAATTCAGGCAATTCACGTTGGTATCGCAGGTCCCTCCTCAACCCTTGAGATCATTCAGAAAAAGCTTAAGGAACGCTTCTTCAACAAAGCGGTATTCGTATTCTCCGATGCGGTAAATGCCTTGAAGAGTGCCGAGGGTGATTTTGCCTTGATCTGCGGAACCGGTTCTATTTTGATAACCAAGAACGACGACGGACATTACCGTTATATAGGCGGTTGGGGACCGAGATTCGGAGATCCCTGCTCCGGTTACAATTTCGGTAATGCCGCCCTCAGAAGTGCATTTTTGTACGAGGAAGGTATACAGCAGGACGATACCATATACCGTATGATCGTTGAACAGACGGGATACACGGATCTGCACGCAAGCGCAAGTGCTATTGACGGTCCGAGCATTGCAAAGCTCGCTCCGATAGTTTTTAAGGCTTATGCCGACGGATGCGAGAACGCGAGAGATATTATAGTTTCCGAGGCTAAAAGCCTTGCAGGTGTTCTCAACGCCGCATTCCCGAAGGGCGGAAGGCTTATCGTTTGCGGAAGCGTTATAAACAAGAACAAGGAAGTTCTGACCGCATTACTTAACGAGTTTACCGATAACAAATTCACCTACGCGGTACCTACTCTTCCCCCGATCTACGGATCGTGCGTTGCCTGCTGTGAAGAGTTTGAGATTTCTCGCGGTGCAGATTTCAAAGCTAACTTTGAAGAAAGCTATAAAAAGATCCAGCTTTAATTCTCGGAAAGAAAAACGAAAAGATGGCTTAGCCGATTTCACGGCTAAGCCATCTTTTTTGTTTAATGAATGATGAAGAGTTAATAATGAATAATTATGGTTGCTTTTTTGGAAAAAAAGCTTCTTTTTATTTAATAGCGGGTTTTATGGATCTACGCCATTTTTCACTTTCAATTTTCAATTTTAACTTAAAAATTACGCCTTTGCGCTGATCTCCCAGCTTCCGTCGTTCTCCTCGTACCAAGGAGTTTCGGTTCCGGGGGAGGTAGTAAGAATATCATTTACCTGAATTTCTACAACCTCGATTTCGGGGTTCGTATACTTTTTCATTTTCTTTACCTCCTTATTACTTATTGATTACGGAATTTCTGTAGGCGTTTGCAGAAACGGAATATTTCATAAGTGCTTCTACGATCGCAACGAGGTTTGCGTTATTCTGCTTCAAAGCGTACTCGTAGTAGGAGTAGAGGTTATAGGTTTCTGCAACGTTTGTTCCCTTAACGGTGAAGGTCACGTCGTCAAGCATCATATATGCGTACATTACGATCTCAACGTATCCCTCGCCTGCGATAGCTTCTACCGTTCTGTTGCCTACCTTGAAG
>JBGVKA010000046.1:0-4184 GCA_045129715.1 Eubacteriales bacterium
CCCCTAACGCCAAGCTCACGAAGAAGCTTTCAGAGCGTTTCGGCAATGAAATACTGAATGACGATCTTTCTTTGAACAGAAGGGCACTTTCCAAAATAGTTTTTTCGGATGATTCGTGTGAGCTTTTAAAGGAGCTCAACAAGATCACGCATTCGTCGGTAATAGAGGAAACTAAAAAACGGATCGGTGCACTCGCAGAAAACGGAGAGAATGCCGTTATATTTGACGCTCCGCTTTTGTTCGAATCAGGCTTTGACAAAGAGTGTGACCTGATCGTTTCGGTCTGCGCTGATAAGGAAGAGAAGATAGCGAGAATTATTCGCAGAGATAACGTAACGAGAGAATTAGCTTTAAAGAGAATTGAATCTCAGCTTTCCGAGGACTTTTTAAAGGCAAATTCCGATTTCGTTATAAACACCGGTGCGGAATACCCCGATGCCGAAATTCAAATTAAGGAAATAATAAAAAATATATTTAATAGCGAGGTACAAAACCATGAGTGAAAAAACCATAGGCAAGGAAATGCTTGAAAAGCTTGCTTACAAAAAGAAAAACGTATTCGAGGAAGCAGATGCCGACAAGATCAAGGCTATCTACGATTATTCCAACGGCTATATGGAATATCTTGATAAGGCAAAGACCGAGCGCGAGGCAGTAGACTATTCCATCGAGCTTGCAGAAAAGTCCGGCTACTCCGAGTATAAGCTCGGCGAAAAGCTTTCCGTTGGTGACAAGAAATATTACAACAATCACGGAAAATCTCTCATCGTATTCACAGTTGGTGAAAACGATATTGAGAAGGACGGTATCAGAATCATCGCCTCCCACATAGATTCTCCCCGTCTCGATCTTAAGCAGGTTCCTATGTATGAGGATTCCGGTATGGGCTTCTTCAAGACTCATTACTACGGTGGAGTTAAGAAATATCAGTGGACCGCTATTCCGCTCGCCCTTCACGGCGTTATGATCAAGAAGAACGGCGAATCCGTTAACGTAGTTATCGGTGAAAAGGATACCGATCCCGTCTTCTATATCAACGATCTTCTTCCTCACCTTGGCGCAAAGCAGAGCGCAGAGCCTCTCGGCACCGCAATCCCCGGTGAGAGCCTCAACATTCTCTACGGCGGTCTTCCTTACGATGACTCCGAGGTAAGCGACAAGATCAAGCTCACCGCGCTTTCTTATCTTTACGAGAACTACGGCGTTACCGAGGAGGACTTCCTCAGTGCAGAGCTTTCTCTCGTTCCTGCCTTCAAGGCTCGCAACGTTGGATTTGACGGTGCTTTGATCGCGGCTTACGGTCACGACGACAGAGTATGCTCCTATCCCGCACTCACCGCTCTTCTCAATACTCCCGATACCAAGCGTACCGCTATGGTAGTTCTTGCGGACAAGGAAGAGGTTGGCTCTATGGGTATTACCGGTATGCAGAGCGACGTTCTTGTCGATATTATCGAGGAGATCTCTACTTCTCTTGGCAAAAACTCCAGAGTCGTAAGACGCAATTCCAAGTGCCTCAGTGCAGACGTTAACGCTGCCTTTGATCCCAATTTCCCCGACGTATACGAGAAGCGCAACAGTGCTATAATTTCTTGCGGTACCGTTCTCAGCAAGTATACCGGCTCAAGAGGTAAGAGCGGAACGAGTGACGCATCTGCAGAGTTCGTAGGCTTCGTCAGAAAGCTCTTCGATGAAAACGGAGTTATCTGGCAGACCGCAGAGCTCGGAAAGGTTGATGCCGGCGGAGGCGGAACCGTTGCAATGTTCATAGCTAACCACAACATTGAGACCGTTGACCTCGGTGTTCCCGTAATCTCCATGCACGCACCCTACGAGGTAGTTTCCAAGGCAGACGTTTACTCGACCTACGAGGCTTGCCTTGCATTTGTAAAATAATTTTCCGAGAGAAAAATATGCTTTTTGAAAAACTTATCCCTGCCGAGGATAGATATAGGGAAATCGAGCAGATGATGACGCTTCCCGAAATCGCAACCGACGGTAAAAAATATACGGCTCTCGTTAAGGAGTACAACAGTCTTACTCCCATCGTAGAGAAATACAGAGAATATAAACGCGCTAAAGGAGCGTTGGAGGATGCTATCGAAATGAGAGACGACTCCTCGCTTGAGCGTGAGCTTCGCGATATGGCTGACGAGGAATGTCACGAATACGAGGAGCTCGTAGCAAAGCTTGAGGAGGAGCTCAAGCTCCTTCTTATCCCAAAGGATCCCAACGATTCGCGTAACGTTATCGTTGAGATCCGCGCCGGCGCGGGCGGAGAAGAGGCGGCTCTTTTTGCCGCGGATCTTTTCCGTATGTATTCTATGTTTGCAACGAAAGAAAGGTTCAAGCTTGAGCCAACGAGCGTAAACGATACCGAACTTGGCGGTTATAAAGAAATAACCTTCAATATAATCGGTGAGGGTGCTTATTCGCGATTTAAATTCGAAAGCGGAGTTCACAGAGTTCAAAGAATACCCGTGACGGAATCTAACGGCAGGATCCAGACCTCTACCGTTACCGTTGCCGTTCTCCCCGAGGCAGACGACGTTGAGGTCGAGGTAAATCCCGCAGATCTCAAATTCGAGTCGTGTAAGTCGAGCGGTGCCGGCGGTCAGCACATCAACAAGACCGAATCCGCGGTACGACTTACACACAAGCCCACGGGAATAGTTATTGAATGCGATCAGGAGCGTAGCCAGCTTCAGAACAAGGAGAAGGCTTTGCGCATTTTGTATACTAAGCTTTACGATATGAAGCAAAAGGAGCAAAACGACGCTATCGCTTCCTCAAGAAAAAGCCAGGTCGGCACAGGTGACAGAAGTGAAAAGATACGCACCTACAACTATCCGCAATCACGTATAACCGATCATAGAATCAACAAAACGGTATACACCTTCGAGTCATTTCTTAACGGTGATATCGGAGAGCTCGTTGACGAGCTTATCGCGTTTGATACCGCAGAGCGTTTAAGAGGCGACGGTGACCAATGAGAACTGAGGTAATAACAATCTCTTCCTCCGAGAGTGCCGAAGAAAAGCTTCTCGGAGCGGCAAGCGTTATAAAAAACGGCGGACTCGTTATATTTCCGACTGAAACTGTATACGGTCTTGGCGGTGATGCGCTTAACAGCGAGGCTTCAAAAAAGATATACGAGGCAAAGGGAAGACCGCAGGACAATCCCTTGATCGTTCATATAGCAGATCCACGCGATGCAGAGCTCTATACTTACACGTCGGACGTGTACTATAGGCTCGCAGAACGCTTTATGCCGGGGCCCTTGACCGTCATTATGAAGGCCAAGGAGATAATTCCTAAGGAAACGAGAGCCTCGTTGCCTACGGTTGCGGTAAGATGCCCCGAGCATCCTATCGCGCGCACTCTCATAAGACTTTCGGGTACTCCGATAGCGGCTCCTTCGGCAAATCTATCGGGAAGTCCTTCTCCGACCAAGGCGTCGCACGTTATCGACGATATGATGGGAAGAGTTGACGTTATCATAGCCGCAGACGATTCCGAGATCGGACTCGAGTCAACCATCGTAAAGATAGAGGACGACGGCTCGTTAACGCTTTTACGCCCCGGAAGGATAACCATAGACGAGCTTTCCGAGCTTTGCGGTGAGGTGAACGTAGCCGCGGCAGTAACAAGTCAGCTCAAGGAAGGGGAGACCGTTCTTTCTCCCGGAATGAAATATCGTCATTACGCCCCAAAGGCTCCGGTCATCTTGATAGACGGAGACAGTGAGGCTACTGCCGATTATATTAGTTCCGAGGCAAACGGCAGATCGGTTGCCGCAGTTTGCTATAAGGAAGACGTTTCCAAAATAAAAGAAAAGGCTCCGAGCGTATTTATATACGAGTTCGGAGACAAAAACGATGAAAACACGCACGCGCACCTGCTGTTTGATATTTTGCGCGACGCGGATAAAAAGAATTTTGACGTAATATACGCTCCTCTGCCGAGGGCGGAAGGAGTCGGCTTAGCTCTTTACAACAGAATGATAAGAGCGGCAGCCTATAATATCATTAAACTATAAGGATGTGACGGTATAAATGGCAAAGAAGAAAAAGGTTTCTATTGAGGATCTTAAGCAAAACGAAGCACCTTCCACAATACAGCCTATAACGGAAACTCTTGAAAAGAACTATATGCCTTACGCAATGAGCGTAATAGTTTCAAGA
>JBGVKA010000047.1:0-11586 GCA_045129715.1 Eubacteriales bacterium
GACAAGCAAGCTTGTCGACTCGGCTTTGCTTGATTATCGTTAGAGACTTACACCCATCTCCCAGCTTCCGTCTGTCTCCTCGTAAGGAGGTGTTTCGGTACCTGGTGATGTAGTAAGAATATCGTTTATCTTAAGCTCTACGACCTCAATTTCGGGGTTCATATACTTTTTCATTTCACAAATCCTCCTTAGTTGTTAGAGCCGATAACTTCGTTTCTGTAAGCCTGTGCGCTTGCGGAGTACTTCATAAGAGCCTCAACGATAGCAATAAGCTCTGCATCGTTTTCCTTTGTAGCGTACTCGTAGTAAGCGAAGAGGTTGTAGGTCTCTGCGGTATCGGTGCCGATAACGGTGTAGGTAACGTCCTCAAGCATCATATATGCGTACATAGTGATCTCAAGGTAGTCACCGTTGTCGTCGGTGCCTGCAGTGACGTTTTTAGCCTTGCCGCCTGCCGTGAAGGTGAAGTTATCTGCGGTGTAGCCGTCTGCAAGATAGAATCTGAACGAGGGAACCTCGCCAAGATATACTGCAACGTCAGTGAAGTAGGTCTTGTTTTCGGGCTTCTTAGCCTCGCCGATGGGCATTTCCTTGGTGTAGCCGTCAAGGATCTTCAGAACCTCAAGAAGC
This sequence comes from Eubacteriales bacterium, assembly GCA_045129715.1. GTDB lineage: Bacteria > Bacillota > Clostridia > Oscillospirales > CAG-272 > UBA1740. The sequence continues at coordinate 631 of JBGVKA010000047.1, forward strand.
TTTTCAGCCTCTTCTGCGGTGTTCTCAAAGTAGGTGTGAGCCGCATAAGCGTATGCAAGCATATCCTTCATAAGAGTCTTGGTCACCTCGGTGAACTCGCCTGCCATAATAGCCTTGGTGTAGTTCAATACGTTGAGAGTCCAGGTCGCGCTTAAGTTAGTGCCACCGTTGTTAACGGTAACTACGAGCTTGATATCGGAGAGAGTCTTTCCTGCAGGAAGATCAACCGATATACGGTAGTAATTTGCACCGTCAACGGTAACTGCGGTGTAGGTTACAGCCTCACCGTTTACGGTTGCGCCTACGAAGTCCTTAGTGGGAACGTAGATGTTGTAAACGAAGTTAGACCAGAGAGTGATGCTCGTCTTGATCTTGTAGCCCTCCATAGAAACGGATGTCAATTCGTACGTTACGTTTCCGTCATTCTCCTCGCCCTTAACGAATACGAGCTTTTCGCCGTTTGCGCCAAGGTAGCTGTCAGCAGGAGCCTCTGCACCTGCAGGAACGGTGACGGTGGTGTAGTTGCCGTTTGCATCCTTACCGAAGATAAGGTTGCTTGTGGTGTTCTCGTTCTTCACAAAGAGGTTGAAGCTCTGAGCGTTAGCAACGATCTCACCGCCGTTTACGGTAACGTTAGTGTGGATAAAGCCGTTTCCAAGATCGAAGATCGTCTTAGAGGTGGTTGCCTTTGTAAGGTCGAATACGCAGTTGTTGAAGATAAGCTCTGCGTTTCCGATCGCATCGGGAGTTTCCGAATGAGCATCGTAGCTTACGAACATATTCGAAGCCTTTGCGGAAGCTACGAATTTAACGTTTGTGAAGTCGAACGTAAAGATCTTTTCGGATACGTCGGTTTCGTCCGCAGACCAAGCACTGAAGGTAATCATGGGCTTGGAGCTGAGCGCGATAGTTCCGTTTAAGATATCGATCTCGGAGGGGAATACCTTAGCATCGCCGGATCCGCCCCAAGGCTTGATGCAGGTCGGGAACATAGTTCTCGAGTCGTTCATTGCGAAGGTATATCCGTTAAGGTCGATAGTCATCGTACCCTGGATCTGAGAAAGGTTATCGTATCTCTCATCTGTTGCCATAGTATAATCGCTGCGAAGAACGATGTATACCGCTTTGGGACTTGCGCCGTAGCTTGTGCCGTCCCAAACGTTCTTGGAAAGATAATCCTTGGAAATACCGATTATGCTGTCGCCCTTGTTTACTCCGTAGAAGTACTTAGCAGCGCCAATGAAGTTGCCCTTTTCGTCAAATGCAACGAAGGGATAAACCTCTGCGGACTTGTATGCTGCGGGGATATCTCCGTAAGGAGTCTTGATGGGCTCTGCAACACTGTAGATAGTGTAGCTTCCGTCGTAGCTGTCTGCAACGAAGCTGAGAGTTTCACCGTCGCTGTTCTTGAACGTTGTCGTGGGAGCAGCAGAGGATGTGGGCTGGATAAGAACGGTGTACTTGCCGTTGCTGTCCTTCGCAAAGTAATTGGTAGCTCCGTTTGCGATGGTGTAGAGCTTGTAATTTGCGATATTGTCAGCGATGATAGATCCGCCCTTAACAACGATGGACTGATCATTGTAGGTGTTGGTTGCGACTATCATAGTAGTGCCTGTAGCAGCATTGGTGAAGTTGAAGGTGCATCCGTCGAATACGTAGTCGAGCTTGAGACCGTCACCACAATGCGCATTTGTGGAGGTGTTGGGGGTCCACTCCTGGATCATGTACTTAGAGCCGTTTGAAACCTGGAACGTTACGCCGGTGAAGGTGAAGCTGAATTCCTTAATAGGATAGCTGTCGTTCTTGTTTACGTGACCGATAGCGATCATGGGATATCCGTTACGCTCGTTGAGCATAGTACCGTTCTTGATCTCTATCGAGGACTTGTATCCAAGATAAGCTACGTCTGTTGAGGATGTGTAGTTGAAATAGATATCGATGAAGTAGTTGTCTGTATTCTTGATCGTGAAGCCGTTAAGATCAAGAACCAAGCTTCCGCGAGCACTGTTGAAGTTGCTTCCGGAGTCCTTAGCCTTGGTGAGAGTGTAGTCACGTCTCATAAGGATAACTACGGTCTTGCCTTCGCTTCCTGCTGTGGCAACGAGACCCTTAGCGTTGTTGATAGCTTCCTTCCAAGATCCGAAGCCTGCCTTGTAGCTTCCGTCCATAAACGTTACGAACGGGAAGTCTACCGCAGAGAGGAATTTGGATTCGGAGGTCTTGATGGTTCCATATCCGTCGTAAGCCATCTTGCCAAGTTCGTAGTAGGAGCTTGCTCCGTCATCCTTCATCTCTATGAAGTACATCTGTCCTTCGGGAGTGTTAACGGGCTTTGCGTAGTGAACGTTCTTATACGCCGCGGTCGTGGGAGTAGTAAGAGTGGTGTAGCTTCCGTTGTCGCCCTTAACGAAGTTGACCTCGCCGTTGTTTCCAAGGTTTGCTACGGTGATCTTGTTGAGCGCGTCAATGTTTGAAATGATCTTTCCGCCCTTAACGGTAACGGTAGCGTCAAGCAATGTATTGCTTACGTTGAAGAGCGTGAAGTTTTCGGAGGAAACGGTGCTGTAATCAAACGTACAGTTGTTAAACGTTACGTTTGCAAGAAGAGTAGCGCTTCCTTTGAATCCACCGGTACATGCTACGAGAGAAGATGCCTTGGTTCCGGTGAACGTGAAGATTACGTTATCAAAGATAAAGTTGAATTCCTTGCTTTCGGTCAACGCTGCGGTAGTGCCGTAGTTGATGAGAGTGGAGTCCTTAAGGTTGATATTACCGTTTATGAACTGGATGTTAGTATCGTGAAGATAGGTTACGCCTCCGCTTGAGGTGCCCTTCTTGGTTGCGGAGAGGAATGTCTTCGATCCAAGAGTGAGAGTGTGTCCGTTGAGGTCGACCAATATAGTGCCGCCTGCCTGGCTCCAGTTGTAGAACTCTTCTGCGCTGGAGTACTCTGTGGAATCAAGAGCGTAATCGCGGCGAAGAAGGATAACTGTGGTCTTGCCTGCGCCGTTTATGCCGGAAACCTGATCCTTAGCGCGCTGAATAACGTCCTTGTCATCTTCGCTTGCATCTTTATCTGAGGTGTTTGCCCAGTGAGTATAAGCGCCAACAAACGTACCGTTTGTGAAGAGTGCGAAGGGATACTTCTCAGCGTCAGCGTAAGCAGAGCCTACAGAGCCGTACTTGGTTGCGAGAGGATCTACCTTAAGCTCGTAGCCGTTTTCGGTGGCCTGGAACTTTCTGTGAGTTCCGTCGTCACAGGTGAACGCATCGGTTACGGGAGTACCGCCGTTAGTAGAAACGAATGTGAGGTAGCTTCCGTTTGTGCCCTTCTTAAGAAGAACACTGTCGTTTGCATCGGTCTTGAAGAGCGAGATACCGGAGCCGTTACCCTTAACGGTTCCGCCCTCAACGACGATATCGCACTCAGCCTGAGCTGTTGCTACGTTGAAGAGAGAGCCGGTATTAGCGGGCTTGTTAGTGTCAAGGTCGATAGTGCAGTTCTTAAGAGTAATATCGGTGTCGATAACCGTGGGATGATTGTTCTGCCAGATGGTCCAGAAGAGAGAGTCAACCTTGGTAGCGCCTGCTGCGAATCCAAAGGTAACCTCGTCAAACGTGAAGTTGTATTCCTTTACGTTCGTGGTGTTGAACAGACAGTGAGTAACTGCTATAACGTTACCAGCGGTCTCAAGACGTCCGTTCTTGAAGATAACGTTGGTCTCGAACATAGGAGTGCTGCTGGTTACTACCGCGTTGATAATAACCTTATCTCTTATAAGAGTGTAACCGTTAAGGTCGATAACGAGAGTTCCGGTTGTGCCGCCGTAGGTAGGCTCTTCGGTGTTCTTAATAGACTTTCTTAAGAGGATCTGTGCCTCGGACTCAGCGTACTTAGTGTCGCCGAGAACACCGTTTGCAGCAGTGATAGCCTTTGCTAAAGTGGTATATCCGGAGAGAAGCACGCCGTCCTTGAAGAGAAGAATGGGATACTTGTCAACGTCTGCGTAATTGTCGGTGATAATACCGTATCTTGTGGAGTTAGCGCTGTTTTCGAGAACGTATGTTACCATATTATTCTCTTCGTATGCCTTTGCGTAGGTTGCGAAGCCTACCTCGTTGAGATAAGATCCGGATACCGAATAGGTGTTAGACTTAGGCATTACGAGAGTGGTGTAGCCGCCGTTCGTATCCTTCTTGAATTCAACGATGTTTGCATTCTCGGAGATCGTTGCCCATCTCTGAGAGGTGAGTCTGATCTCGCCGCCAACAAGCGTGTATCTTACCTTGAGATTGGTAGCCGTAGGATTGGTGAATACTACGAATGCGTCACGCGCGTGGTTGCTGTCGGGAAGATCAACGGTGCATCCGTTAAGTGAGATGTTAGAGGTAACGGAAATGCCGGCACTTGCGGTGGTAGCAGAAAGCACCTCGGTGGTATATGCGTTATCGGTGAAGCCGATGTAAGTGCCGTTAAGGTTTACGTTGAATACCTTACCGCTGCCTGCCGCCGTAGAGCTTTCGTAGCTGATAAGGGGAGTTCTGTTAAGAAGAATTGCTCCGCCGGTCACGTTAACGGTAGTGCTGTTAGTATTTGTAGCACAAGCGTAAAGGAGAGAATTCTTTGTGTTCTCGGAGGTGATGGTGTAGCCGCCGAGATCGATGTTTATGGATGTAAGTCCGCCGATAGCGTTGGAGATATCGTTATCAACGAAGGTGTAATTGGACTGAAGCTTGATGGTGTAGCCCGATTTGCAAGCTGCAAGAGCCGACTTCCAGATTGAATATTCGCCAACAAGAGTATCGCCGTTGTAAACTGCGAGGGGATATGTGGAGGTAGCGGGAGCGTAGGGGATACCCGTGCCGTTGTCCTTCTCGGCAATTACTGCGGAGGTAACGTCAAAATCGGTAGTTACTTCTATAGCCTTGAGGTTGTTGAAGTATGCGGGGGATGCGAGATCTCCGTCGGGAGAGAGATAGAATGCGAGTGACTGAGACTTTCCGTTGGATACTAAGCCGTACTTGGTTTCATATACGTCATATGTGAACTCCACGTGCGTCCATTCGTTTGCCTTAGTGTCAACCGTGAAGATGATGTGATCGTAGTCGATAGTACCGTAGTCAACGCGGTTAGTCATAGTATTGAGCTTAAGCTGAAGCTTACGGTTTACGGTATCGTAAACGTCAAAGGAAATAACGAAGCGCTTGCCCTCGGTAGCGGCAACGTTGCCGCCAACGATATTGCTGTAGGTAAATATGCTCGTTACGTTATCGTAGTAGTAGGAGATGTTGTTTTTGTTAACGGGAGAGGTGATGGCTGCCTTAAGGGTTATTTCGCCATCGAATTCAGCGCCGTAGGTAAGAGTAACGTTGTTCTTGGTAGGCTTCCAGGTGTCGAAGGGATCTCCGGAGTGAACGTCGTAGCTTCCTGCCGCCTTTGCACACTTGAGGTAGAAGACGACACTCTTGCCAATGTTCTTAGCGGCAAAATCGGTGATATCTATCTCGTATGAGCCGCTGCCGTTTACCTTAACGCTTCCGAGATATTCGCCGGCGGTCTCACCTGCGGCGTTTACCGCGTAAAGCTCTGCAACGTTGACCGCATCGTTAGAAACGTGGAAGCGGTATACGAAGCTGTTTCCGGTGGTGAAGGCGGGAACTGTTACGGTGCTGTAAGAGTTGTCAACTACAGCCGCGCTCTCGTTGTCGATCTCGGTGATGAAGCTCGTGGTGTAAGCGGTACCCATCTCAACGCCGTTGTCACCCTTAAGAGTTGCGGGAACCGTTACGGTGTAAAGGGTAGCACCCTTAAGCGAGTCGGGAGTAAAGGTCCAGGTGGTTCCGCCGAAGGAGGATTCCCACTGACCGCTAACGGTACCGTCGGCACTCGATACGGTCACCTTCTCGATCTCGGATGCGGTGACCGCACCTGCGAAGTAAACGGTGATCTTATCGGTAACGGAAACGTTAGCCGCGTTATTCATAGGAGAGGTGTGAGAAACGCTGATAGGAGTATTCTGCAAATAATAGTTTACATATTTGAAGTATGCCTCGTAGGTATCAACGTTGTAGTTCATATCCTGACCGCTCGTAAGAGTGTGTCCGATCGGAACCTCAAAGTGAAGAAGGGGAATGTTGAGCTCACGGCACATATTGTAAATGTTTACCGAGTAGCTATAAGCCGCATTGTAATCGTCCGTCATATTACCGGAGATGAATATGGGAGAATGTCCTGCAGTGATATCCTCCTCCTGAGAGCCGTTACAAGCGTTCGTAAGCTGAGCTCCGGAGAGGACCTCCTTGCCGTCGTATGTGAGCCAAGGCTGCTTTTCACCTGCCTTAACGGTGAAGCCGTTATTTGTGAAGGAGCCTGCTCCGACCTGGTAGCGAGTCTCACCGTGGTGGCCGTTGAAGTAACGGTCGGGAACGAAGTCGGAGATAACTGCGTTGATAGCTTCCTCAAGAGCCTCCGTAGTGTCGTACTTAGAGGGATCTACAAGCTCGGTCTGAAGAACCTCTTCACCGAGGAAGGAGAACCAACCGCCCTTGGAGTTACCGTAAACGCCAAACTTATCAAGATCAAAGTTGTAGGTGTCACCGCCCGAGAGGGATATATAGCGGAGATAACGCATAGCCGCGGTGTTAACGAGCTTGTCGTTATACATCATAAGACCGTAGTTCATATGGTCTGCGGTATTACCCTGGCTTCCGTCGTAGTAGCCCCAGGATGCGCTTCTCGCCATAGGCTGCCAAAGATAGTCGAATACAACGTTAGCGTATCCGTTGTAAAGGAAGCTGTTGGAGTGAGGTCTTACGTCAGCTCCGGTTACGGAGGTGGTGGGGTATCCCGATGAGTTCGCGAGAGACATTACGGGAACCTCTTTTTCGGGACTCGTGGGGTAAACTATATGAATATAAAGATTCATATCAAGGAAGCTACCGTCGGGATCTACGCAATCGGTGATGGTCTCTGCCTTGGTGTACTTTACGTAGGTGTAAAGACCGTTCTCGTCAGCCTTTCCGCTTGCATTGTACCAAACGGGAGCGTTGCCGTCAAGGTCGTTCTGAACAGCCTTTCTCGTATCGACCGTATCACCGGTAGCCCACTTGAGAAGCTTTCCGCCCTTGGTTGCTCTGAAGTCGGAGTTCCAGTTTTCAACGATCTTCTCAAGAGTACCCTCTGCGGAGTGCTTGTCGATCTCCCAGAATACGTTGAAAAGACTAACGTTGTATCCTGCGGGAGCGAGGAAGTTCTCGTGATAGCTTCCGGAGGGGAAGATGCTCGATGCCTTGAGGATCACACCGTTTCTCAGATTGGTTCTGAACGCCTGAGAGGATTTTGCGATCTCGGGATCGACAGCCTTGTTGCCGTTAAGATAGTCGAGAACGATAACGACGTATCCGCGATCAAGCATAGACTGGATGATCTCAACGTCACTGTCCGTTCCTATTCTTTCGATTTCGGGATGGTTGATAGTATAGACTATTACGGGAGTTCCCTCGTAGCCGGTTACTACCGTGCCCTTCGACGTATCGTAATACGCCGTGTACTGTATTTTGCCGACGTATTCGTCGTCAGCTCTTACAGTAGCCTGCGCGAGATACTTTTCATCAAAGGCTTCCTTGATGGCTACCATCTCGCCCTTAACCTCGATCTCGTCTGCCGCAGAGGTGAGTATTACCGTCAGCGAGGCAACGATAAGAACGAGAGCAAGAGCTATGAGTAAAACCTTAGATGAACGCTTTCTTTCTTGTTTCATTTCTTTTGTCTCCTTTTTAAAATTTTTATTGAAACATCAAAACTTTAAGCGCGTTTTCGGTTCGGACGCGCGGCCGTTTGTAGAAACTGTACAATCATACTAAAATATTATGTATATATTACACATATGAATATAAAAAATAGAGGTTCTACACCTTCATTTTAGCACATAACTATTGACAATTTAGGACAAAAAAGGTATAATATAGGACAGAAAGTGATATTTTGAAGAGAGGAAAGGAGGTAAAGTGATGAGGATCCAACGCTCAAATTTCGGAATGGATAACGCGTTCAGCTATCAGCTGCACGAGGAAAAATACAATTTCCATATGCATATCCATCAGTTCGTGGAGCTGACCTTGGTGCTTGACGGCGAGCTTTCGGTGACCGTCGGCTCGGGTGCGCCCGAAACTGCGAGAGCGGGAGATTTTATTCTGATATTCCCGTTCCAGATGCATAAGTATTCCTCCGATCGCGTGAATAAGTTCGTTATCTATACCTTCTCTCCGTCCTTTATCTCGGACTATCTCACCTCCGCAAAGGGTAAGATAGGTGAGCGAAGCGTTTTCAAGGCGGATAGCTCCACCTTCGGTCTTTTCGTCTCGCGCTTTATCGAGAGCTCGGATTATTCTCTTTACAGCATCCGCTCCTGCCTCTACGCAATGATATCCGATTTTTCAAAGCAGGTGGCTCTTTGCAACGTAAGGAGCGATACGGGTGCGCTTGAAAAAATGGTGGCGTATATGAATATGAATTACACCTCCCCGATATTACTTGAAACGGTGGCAAGAGAGATCGGCTATAGCGCGAATTATCTTTCGCACTGCATCAAAAAAAGGTTTTCGTTTGGGTTCCCGACGCTTCTGTCCTGCATCAGAATAGAGAAGGCGAAAACGCTCCTTGCGGAAACGAAAAAATCATCTCTTGAGATAGCGTTCGAATGTGGATTCGGCAGTGAGAGAAACTTTAACCGTCAGTTTAAAAACATAACGGGACTTACTGCGAAGGGCTACAAAAAGTCAAGCAACGTAACGGTTATCAATAAGGGTGATATAGTTGATTACAGCATATACGATAACCCGCAATTCCCCATAAAAGAAAACAAAAGTTTACAAAACAACAGTGTTAAGTCTTACTAATTAAGAAAACGGAGGGTATTTATGAATACTAAAGCGGTTAGATTGTACGGCGCAAACGACTTGCGTCTTGAAAGCTTTGAGCTCCCGGAGATTTCTGAAAAGGAAATGCTCGTGCGCATCGTAACGGACGGTCTTTGCCCCGAAACGCTCCGCGCGGTGAAGCTCGGAGATAAGAATAAAAGAGCACCGAGCGGACTTGAAGCCGAGCCCGTGATAATCGGTCACGAGGCGTGCGGAGAGATAGTCTCGGTCGGTGATAACGCAGATAAAAAATGGAGCGTCGGCGACAGAGTGGTCATTCTTCCTTCCTTAAAGGACGAGTGCGCGTCAGCTTTCGGATACTCCTTTAAATACGTCGGAGGCGCGGCTACCTACGTCGTTGTGCCCGAGGCAATGATAAACGGAGGCTACGTTATAAAGCTCGGAAGCATCCCGTTTTTTGCAGGCTCCCTCGTTGAGCCGCTTTCGGCGGTTTGGAGAGCCTATCAGGCGTTTTATCACGTTGACACCGAAACCCGTGAAATGAAGAGCGGTGTAAAGCGCGGCGGTAAGCTCGCTATCCTCGGCGGAGCAGGTCCTATGGGTATGGCGGCACTTGAGATGGGCAAAAGATGTATGGGCGTGTCGGAAATAACCGTGGTCGATATCTCGGACGAAAGGCTTGATTTCGTAAGGCGCAGATGTGCCACAACCGATTCCGCGGAAGAAAGCTGCACCGTTACTTATATCAACACCTACGGAATGAAGAACGCAAAGGATAAGCTTCTTGAGGTCTCGTCGGGTGGATTTGACGACGTTTTCGTTATGTCCTCCGCTCACGACGTATTTGAGCTTGCCGAAAACGTCTGCCGTGACGACGGATGCGTGAATTTCTTCGCAGATCCCTCAAGCGAATACGCGAGCGCGCCCCTCAATTTAAACAAGCTTCATTATCACGGTCTGCACGTTGTCGGCACCGCGGGAAGCGATCCCTCGGATGCTATGGCGGTGATCAAGCTTATTGAGGAAAAGAAAATAGATCCCGCAGTATTCGTTTCGCACGTTCTTGGAATGAACGATTGCATCGAGGCAACTATGGACCTTGATAAGCCCGTCGGGGCAAAGAAGATATGCTATACGGGTATCGACATTCCGTACATCGCTATAGACGAGCTTGAATTCTGGGGCGAAAGCGATCCTCATTACAGAGATATTGCCGAGATAGTGAAGAAAAACGGCGGTCTTTGGTGCGAGGAAGCAGAGAAATATCTCGTTGATAACGCCCCGAGAGTATAATGATTATAGCACTTTGAAAAGGCAACAAGCCTTTTCGCGGCTGTGAAAACAGCCGTCCAAAAATCTTATCAAGATTTTTGGAGCTAAATCATTTCAACAGAAATCGGCAAATTTCTTATTGAAATTTGCTTGCAAATCTTTGATTTGCCGTCGAAATACTTTGGATTTCGACTTCCGATTGTCGTTATAAGGATAGGAATATGAATATGAATATCGTTACTTTAACTCTTTCCCCCGCCTTTGATGTGCATTATTACGCAGAGAAATTAGAGCTCGGCAGTGAAAATTTCGTTAAAGCTCTTGAAAGGGATGCGGGCGGAAAGGGAATCAATATTTCAAGAGCACTCCGCGCCTTCGGTGTCGATAGCGTTGCCGTAGCGGTGCTCGGTGAGGATAATTGCGGTGAGTTTCGTGAGCTTCTCTTAAAGGAGGGCGTCAGCGTAGCTCCGATAGTGATCCCGGGGCGCATAAGAGAAAACGTCACCGTGCGTACGCTGAGCGGTGAGGAAACGCGAATGAGTCCGTCCTCGCCCGACGTACCCTTTGATACCTTAGGAAAAATAGAAGCAATTACGGGTGAGGTCTTAGAGCCGGGTGACGTGCTTACTCTTACGGGCAGTATCCCTCGCGGTGTGCCGATTGATGAGATAGTTAAATACCTCAAGCGTGAGCGTGAAAGAGGCGTCAGGGTGATAGTGGATTCGAGAAGCCTTACGCTTGACGATATCGTCGAAATAAAGCCGTTTTTGATAAAGCCTAACGAATACGAGATAGAGAAATATG
>JBGVKA010000048.1:0-7067 GCA_045129715.1 Eubacteriales bacterium
GAGCGTATTCAACTAAAAACAAAACTGACACCGTATGAAAAACGATGTCAGTTTCAAGAAATAATGAGCTTTTAAGAGCAAACCAAAGCTATTCTATGAAATGTCTTTTTATTTCGTGTCTATTGCCTTGGGTTCACTCCATTTGGAATAATCCAAGCCTTACGCTCTCTTTTTATATTAAAATGATAAAAATGTAAAATAAAGTTTACTTATTGAACATTTTCTTGAAGAAGCCCTGCTTCTTGCCCGTGTTATTCTCGCCAAGAGACGCCGCAAACGCGGAGAGAAGATCCTTCTGCTTTGAGGTGAGGTTCTTCGGAGTTTCAACGTTAACGGTGATGATAAGATCACCCTTGCGCTTCGAGTTTACGTTTGCCACACCCTTGCCCTTAACGGTAAACGAAGTATCCGTTTGAGTGCCCTCGGGAATGGTGAATTTTTCGGTCGTTCCGCCAATGATCGGAATATCGATCTCAGCACCAAGAGCCGCCTCTGCGAAGGAGATCGGAACCTCACAGTAGAGGTTGTCACCCTCACGCTCAAATATGTTGTGGGGAAGAACGCGAACGTAGATGCAAAGGTCTCCGTTCGTTCCACCGTTTCTGCCTGCAGAGCCCTGACCGCGAAGAATAATTCTCTGCTCGGAGTCTATTCCCGCAGGGATAGTGACCTCCATACGCTTGTTTATCTTCACGAAGCCCTTTCCGTTACAGTTCTTGCAGGGAGTCTTTATTATCTTACCGGTGCCGCGGCAATTGTTACACGCTCTCTGGCTTTCCATAAAGCCAAAGCCCATACTCTGCTTAACGCGAACGCTGCCCGAGCCGTTACAGGTGGTACAGGTCTCGGCCTTGGTGCCCTTAGCCGCACCCGTCGAGCCACAGTCGGAGCACGCCTCGATTCTCGCAAAGGAAATCTCCTTTTTACAGCCGAATACCGCCTCCTCAAAGGAAATCGTTATCCTTACGGAAATATCGTCACCGTCTATCGCGTTTGAGCGTCCGCGTGAGCTTCCGCCACCGAAGATGCTTGAGAAGATGTCTCCGAAATCAAATCCGCCGCCGAAGCCGCCAAATCCGCCAAAGCCTGCGCCACCGCCCATAGAGGGATCGAATGCCGCGTGACCGTATCTGTCGTATTTCTCGCGCTTCTCGGGGTCGGAAAGAACCTCGTACGCCTCGTTGACCTCCTTGAACTTGAGCTCTGCCTCGGTGTTGCCGGGGTTCATATCGGGGTGATATTGCTTTGCGAGCTTTCTGTAGGCTCTTTTGAGCTCGTCCTCGCTCGCGCCCTTCTCAACGCCGAGTATCTCGTAATAATCTCTTTTGTTATCTGCCATAAAAGTACCTTATATCATTAGATCTCTTTTTTGGATCTAAAATTCATAAAGCTCCCGGAGAGATCATCTCCGGGGCTTTTTTAGAAAATATTGTTAAAATGTAAAGCTTTGTTGACTTAAATTAGGTTTTATCCTCGAAATCAGCACCGTAAACGTCGCCGCCTGCGTTTGCGCCTGCATCAGCTCCTGCGGCACCCTCAGCACCCTGAGTCTGCTGATAGATCTTCTCTGCGAGGGGATAGAACGCCTTCTGGAGAGCTTCGGTGTCTGCCTTGATAGCCTCGGTGTCACCGGTGGAAATGGTAGCCTTGAGCTTCTCAATAGCGGCATTAACGGGAGCCTTCTCACCGTCGGTGATCTTGTCACCGAGATCGTTCATGCTCTTCTCGATCTGGAAGATCATATTCTCTGCGCCGTTCTTAGCCTCAACCGCTTCCTTGAACTTCTTATCCTCTTCTGCAAACTTCTCAGCTTCCTTAACCGCCTTCTCAATGTCTTCCTTGGACATATTGGTGGAGGAGGTGATGGTGATGTGCTGCTCCTTGCCGGTGCCCTTGTCCTTAGCGGAAACGTTTACGATACCGTTAGCGTCGATATCGAAGGTAACCTCGATCTGAGGAACTCCGCGAGGTGCGGGAGCAATACCGTCAAGAGAGAATCTGCCGAGAGTCGTGTTCTGGCTTGCCTGATCGCGCTCACCCTGAAGAATGTGGACCTCAACGGAGGTCTGACCGTCTGCAGCGGTGGAGTATACCTGGCTCTTCTTTACGGGGATAGTGGTGTTACGCTCGATGATCTTGTTAAAGAGACCGCCGAGAACCTCGATACCGAGGGAAAGGGGAGTAACGTCGAGAAGAAGAACGTCCTTAACGTCTCCTCCGAGAACGCCGCCCTGAATAGCCGCGCCGATAGCAACGCACTCGTCGGGGTTGATGCCCTTGAAGGGCTCCTTGCCGATGAACTTCTTAACCGCATCCTGAACCGCGGGAATTCTCGTGGATCCACCAACGAGAAGAACCTTGGAAATCTCGGAAGCGGAAAGACCGGAGTCCTGAAGAACCTTTCTCGTGGGAACCATGGTAGCCTCTACGAGATCGTGGGTAAGCTCGTCGAACTTAGCACGGGTGAGAGTTGCCTCAAAGTGCTTAGGTCCGGTAGCGTCTGCGGTGATGAAGGGAAGGGAAATAGCGGTGCTCATTACGCCGGAAAGCTCGATCTTAGCCTTCTCAGCCGCATCCTTAAGACGCTGATGAGCCATCTTGTCCTTGCGAAGATCCATACCGCCGTTCTCCTGAGCGAAGGTGTTAGCCATCCAGTCAACGATTCTCGCGTCAAAGTCGTCACCGCCGAGACGGTTGTTACCTGCGGTTGCAAGAACCTCAAATACTCCGTCTGAGATGTCGAGAAGCGAAACGTCGAAGGTACCGCCTCCAAGGTCGAAGACCATGATCTTCTGAGCCTCTTCCTTATCGATACCGTAAGCAAGAGCAGCCGCGGTGGGCTCGTTGATGATTCTCTTTACATCAAGTCCTGCGATCTTACCTGCATCCTTGGTTGCCTGACGCTGAGCGTCGGTGAAATATGCGGGAACGGTGATAACCGCTTCGGTAACGGTGGTTCCGAGATAAGCCTCTGCATCAGCCTTAAGCTTCTGGAGGATCATTGCGGAAATTTCCTGAGGTGTGAACTTTTTGTCGTCGATGGAAACCTTAACGTCGGATCCCATAGCTCTCTTGATGGAGCTGACGGTCTTGTCGGGGTTGGTAACAGCCTGACGCTTTGCAACCTGACCTACGAGTCTCTCTCCGTTCTTTGCGAATGCAACTACCGAAGGCGTAGTTCTTGCTCCCTCGGGGTTGGTTATAACGATGGGCTCGCCGCCCTCGAATACTGCGACACAAGAGTTAGTTGTGCCAAGGTCAATTCCTATAATTTTTCCCATTTTGTTTTTCTCCTGTTTATGTGAATTTTTTTATTAACTTTATAATAGCTTGTTAAAGCTTAATTAACGGTTTTAACCATAGCGAAGCGGATTATCTTGTTTCCTTTTTTATAACCCTTCTGATATACCTCGACTATCTCGCCTTCGCCGAGCGAGTCGTCCTCTGCGTGAAGCACTGCGTTGTGAAGCTTTGGATCAAAGGTGTCACCGGGCTTTCCGACCGCCTCGACCTTGAGCTTTTCAAACACGCTCTCGACCGACTTTGCTATCATAACAAGACCGTCCTTGACCTTGCTCTCGTCATCATAGAGCGCGGCTCTTTCAAGGTTATCGATGATCGGGAGAATCTCTCCGACCGTGTCTGCAACGGCATCGGTGTAGGTAGCGTCCTTTTCCTCTCTTGAGCGGCGTCTGAAGTTTTCGTATTCTGCCGCCATTCTTAAGTGCTGATCCTCCTTCTCCTTAAGAAGAGCTTTAAGCTCGGCTATCCTTGCCTTAAGCTCCTCTGCGGTAGGCTCATTCGTCTCCTCATTTTGAGTCTCAACTGCTTCATTTTCTTCGTTTATGTCAACTTTTGTTTTCTTTTCTGCGTTTTTTGCTGCCACTTTAAAGTGTCCGCCTTTCTGTTTGTCGTTTTCTTCTTTTTTGAACGTTAATCAATTTCTCCGTCAGTGAGAAGCCTTAATCCGCCGTCGCCGAACATCTTATCCATACCGTAAGCAACGCGGTTTATCATCTTGATAACGTTCTGATAGTCCATTCGTCTCGGACCGATCACGCCTATCGCGACTCGCTTTCCGCCAACGGTGATATTCTTGAAGATAAGCGTGGTGTCACTCATAACGTCACCGTCCTTTTCGGCTCCGATATAAACGTTGATGCCGTCGTCGTTCATTCCACGGGAGGACAAAACGTCAAGAAGCTTATCCTTTTCCTCAAGCACGCCGAGAAGCTCGCGGAGCTTCGATACGTCCGAATACTCGGGATATTTGAGAAGCTTGTTAACGCCCTCGACCTTGATGTCTGCAGTGTCAAGCTCGCTCATCGTTTCGTAGATAGCCTTTATCACGGGGTGCACCATGGGAGCCGAGGTGCCCATAAGGGACTCGAGCTTCATAATAATGGGCATCGTGATCTCGTCACTCGTGAGATTTGCGAGATAGATGTTAGCCGCCTCGGTAAATCTTGAAACGTCGTCTCGCGTTACGGGAAATGCAAGAACCATCGTCTTGGATTTTACTATATTACCCGAGAAGCTCATAACTATATGGAAGCTTCTTTGCGAGATATATACCGCGTCAAAACGGTTTATTCTTACCTTGCCTGCGTTGGTCTTGAAGGCTATACCGGTGTAGTCCGTGAACGAGGATGCAAGGTGAGATGCCTCGGAAAGTATCTCGTCCATCTCGGTAAGCTTGTAGCGGAGTCTTTCGTTTATCTCCTCTATCTCGTTCTTCGTCTCGGCATACTGTCTTACCAGAGCGTCAACGTAGTAGCGGTATCCCTGAACCGAGGGAACTCTGCCCGAGGAGGTGTGCGGCTGAATGAGATATCCCATTTCCTCAAGCTCTGCCATCTCGTTGCGGATGGTGGCGGAGGAGGCGGAGATACCAACGTCCTGCGAAAGATATTTGGAGCCGACGGGCTCGCCGTGGCTGATATGGGCATCTACTATGGCCTTGAGTATTTGCTGTTTTCTTTTACTGAGCATGCTTTCGTCCATATAGTACCGCCTTTCTGTTTTTGAATTTTAGCACTTGAAGTGTCAGAGTGCTAAAAGTTACGTCTATAATATAATACATTTCAGGGGGCGTGTCAAGAGTTTTTACTGTTAAAAGTGTGAACTTTTTGTTAACATTAAGCAAACGGCGGTAAAGTTTGCTATTTTTTTGAAGGTTTTTGGTAAAAGCTTGCTTTTCTCTGTCCCCAAAAGAGCCAAACGCACAAAAAATGAAAAAACGGTAAACTTTTCTGCACTGCGCTCGCTCTATTGACATTTCTTCGCGAGAGTGCTAAAATATAGTTAAGGCTTAGAAATTATATAAGTCCCGAAAGGAGTATACTTATGGAGAATTTGATTTGGCTCTGGATAGGAGTTATCGTTCTTGCTCTTGTGGTCGAGATGTCGACCGAGCAGCTCGTTGCGATATGGTTCGTTCCCGGAGCGTTCATAACGGCAATACTTAGCCTCTTTAAGCTTGGCTTCGTATGGCAGCTTCTTATCTTCGTTATGCTCGCGGTAGCAGGCGTAGTCCTCAGCAGAGTTTTTCTCGCAGGAAAGGCGAGCAGTGCCGATACGAGAACGAATATCGAGGCACTTATCGGAGAAAGATGCGTGGTTACCGAGCGCGTGGATAACTTTGCGGAGTGCGGTAAGGTCAAGATAAAGGGACAGTACTGGACCGCAAGAGGCACCGAGAAGAACGACGTCTTTGAGGTCGGTGAGGCACTTGAGGTCGTTTCTATCGAGGGCGTTAAGCTTATCTGTAAAAAACAATAATATAATCTATGTGACGTAAATTTTGTTTTCATCAAAATTTACCGTGATGCAAACTGCATCACTTCCGAAAATCAAAGATTTTCGCACATTTCTTGAAATATCCTTGTTCGAGCTTGCTGGCAAGCCGACAGACTCGAACTTCGTATATTATAATTTTAAGGAGGACGTTATGTTTAACTTTTTACTCAGCATGTCAAGCGGTGCTACCCTCGGCGTTGTGGCACTCATCATTCTTTTCATCGTCGCGATAGTGGTTCTCGTATCCAATATCAAGATCGTTCCTCAGGCTCGCGCGATGGTCGTTGAGAGGCTCGGAAGCTATAAGACCACCTGGTATACCGGTCTTCACCTCAAGGTGCCCTTCATTGAGACTATTGCCAAGGAAATAACCCTTATGGAGCAGGTCTCCGATTTCCCGCCCCAGCCCGTTATAACCAAGGATAACGTAAGAATGCAGATAGATACGGTCGTCTTCTATCAGATCACCGACTGTAAGCTTTATACCTACGGCGTTACCAATCCCTTGCTCGCGATCGAGAGCCTTACCTCTACCACGCTCAGAAATATCATAGGTGAGCTTGACCTCGATCAGACTCTCACCTCAAGAGATATTATCAACACAAAAATGAGATCTATTCTTGACGAAGCTACCGATCCGTGGGGAATCCGCGTAACGAGAGTTGAGCTCAAGAACATCATTCCGCCCAAGGAGATCCAGGATGCGATGGAAAAGCAGATGAAGGCGGAGCGCGAGAGAAGAGAATCCATTCTTCGTGCAGAGGGTGAGAAAAACTCCACCATCCTCGTTGCAGAGGGACACAAGCAGCAGATGATCCTTGCCGCAGAGGCGGAAAAGGCTTCCGCGATCCTTCGCGCAGAGGCGGTTAAGGAGCAGAAGATCAGAGAGGCTGAGGGTGAGGCAGAGGCTATCCTCAAGATCCAGGAGGCTACCGCGGCAGGTATCCGTATGATAAACGAGGTCGCACCCAGCCGTGAATACATATCCATCAAGAGCCTTGAGGCATTTGAGAAGGTTGCCGACGGAAAGGCTACCAAGATCATCATCCCCTCGGAGATACAGAACACCGCAGGACTTATCGCGGCACTCAGCGAGACCGCGAAGGACACTCGCGCAGAATAAAGCAAAAGGACGGTAAGCGTGGGGCGTGTTAAGAAATGCACGCCGACGTGCACCGGAAATAAAACGGCAGATTTAGGGCTATACGCTTTGAATCTGCCGTTTTTTTGGATCTTTTTGGTTAAAAAAGCGTTAAACCTATGGCAGT
>JBGVKA010000049.1:0-6172 GCA_045129715.1 Eubacteriales bacterium
CTCCGCGGTGGTATTCGTCGCGTAAACGGTATCAAATATATCTCCGCACATCAAAACCACGTCGACACCTCTGTCGCGTACGTACTGCATCATACGGCTGAAGGAATTACGAAGCTCTCTTCTTCTCTCCTCGCTCTTCTCCGCAGTAAGTCCCGTATACGGAGTATCAAGGTGTATATCTCCGCATTGCAGAAATTTCACGTGTTTTTTCTCAGTTGTCTGACTCATGTCAAACCTCCGTCTAAATCAGATAATAGTTTTCTACACTAAGTATACCATTAAAATCTACCTTTTGCAACATTTTTTTAAAAAAATATGCAAAATCACTTGAAAGATATGTTAAAATATGCTACAATAATATAAAATAAATCGTGGCAGAATGAAAAATCCTTTATTTTCAAGGCTTTTCTCATTCTACCTCTTTTTAATCGTTAAGGGGATTTTGGGAGCTCGTTATCTCGGAATTCCCGAAAAAATTCTCAGAAAGGACGAGTATTATGCTTAATCTTGCCGTAAGAAACACGAGTAAGCTCATAAGGGAAAAATCGAAGACCGAAAACGTCAGACTCGGTAGACTTTTTACCAAAAAGAACACCGCGCGTCTTATGGCTGATATGATAAGACTCGATCCCGAAAAGACCGCTTACACAATTCTCGATCCGGGTGCCGGCACGGGTATTCTTGCCGCGGCGGCGGTTGAGCACGTTTGCAAGAACGCGCCCAAGTGTAAAGAGATATTCCTCACCTGCTATGAGAACGATCCCGATTTTCTTCCAATGCTTGAGGATAATCTCGAGAGAATCAGAAAAAAGTGCCGCCACGATTACGACGTAAGACTTTTCGTTACCGTGTACGACGAAAACTATCTCGTTGACGTTAAAAACCATTATACCGTAACCTTCTTTGATACGGTTGAGGATAAATTCGATATCATAATCTGCAATCCCCCCACAGACCTTATTGCAAAGGGCTCCCCCGATGCCGAGGCTGTAGGTTGCGTTACGATGCTTAAGGTAAGCGCGGCTTATCTCTTCTTTAAGGTTGCCTCCGAGCATCTTGAGAAGGACGGAAATCTTATCATTATGCTTCCCACGACGGTCGCGAGCGCATCCTCGCTCACCGCTATCAGAAAAGAGGTCGCAAAAAGGCTCTCGCTTCGCAAGATACATCTCTTCGTCGGCAAGCAGAAGAACCTCAAGCGCGCGATCCCTCTTAAAAAATCCATACTCCTCGCGTACGAGAACTCCGAATCGAGATCGGATATAATCATATCCACCTCCACCGATGACGGAAGCCCCGACAAGACCTCAGCACTCCCCGCTCTTCCCTACGAATTCGTGGTTGACGAGGATGACGGAACGCTCACTCTTCCGAAGAGCCTTGAGGAAACGAGGATAGTAAAATACATAGGCGGATTTCCCGAAACGCTCTCCTCATTAGGTCTTAAAATGAGCACGGGCCTCGTTATAGACTCCAAATGTGCCGAAATGCTTTACGACGAGGAGATCACGGGAACCATACCGGTCATTCGTCCCTCGGCAATGGTATCGGGCGGAATCAAATTCCCCATGCCCCGCGCCAAAAAGCAGTATCTTATGCCGACGGAAACGGCTCTCTTCCAGAGAAACAAGAATATGATAATCATCAAGCGCGTTCCTGCAAAGAGCGACGACAGATTTATAAACTCCGCCGTTTATTTCGCAGGTCAGCGTCCGCAGAATCAGTATATTTCCACGCACAACAAGATAAACTTTATCGATATGAAGGATAACAAGGAGGAGATGTGCGCAAGACTCGTATTCGGTCTTTTCGCGCTCCTTAACTCCACGATATACGACAGATACGTATCCATAGTTTCCAAATCGAAGCAGATAAATTCGAAGGAAATGAAGAACTTAAGACTTCCCCCGAGAAATCTTATCGAAAATATGGGTATGCGCCTTATGGCAGGCAGAGACAACTCGGTTACCGCCTGTGATAACATCGTAAACCCCACCCTTCATATAAAGGTAAAATAATTTGATCCGTCAAGGCTGTGTGTTATTTTTGCCTTGATATCTCACCTTAGGGGCGGTCTCAGTATTTGAGGCGGCCCCTGTTTTAAAGAAAGTCTTACAGAGAACGGAAAGGAAGGAAAAACGGTGAAACGCTCAATAATAGGAATACTCGCGCACGTTGACGCGGGAAAAACCACGCTCTCCGAGGCAATGCTGTTTTCATCAGGAGCACGCGATAAGCTCGGCAGAGTTGATAAAAGAGACTCCTTCCTCGATACGCACACCATTGAGCGCGAGCGCGGAATAACCGTATTTTCAAAGCAGGCACAGCTCCGACTTGAAAACACCGAGGTGACGCTTATCGACACGCCCGGCCACGTTGACTTCTCCTGCGAGGCGGAAAGAGCGGTTGCCGTACAGGATTACGCCATTCTCGTGGTAAGTGCCGCGGAGGGCGTTACCGCCCACACGATGACTCTTTTCGGCATCCTTTCAAGAAACAAGATCCCTACCTTTATATTCGTAAACAAGACCGATATTGCAGGCAGAGCAAGGCGGGAGCTTATGAACGAGCTCAAGCTCGCCTTCGGCTCGGCGGTCACCGACTTCAATCTTGAGGAAAAGGAGGAGGCAAGATTCTTTGAGGAATGTGCCTCAGCCGACGAAAACCTTATGTCCGATTTCTTTGAGGAGGGCGTGATACCGACCGAGAAAATACAAAACTCGATCAGAAAAAGAAGGATGATCCCCGTGCTCTTCGGCTCGGCTTTAAAATGCGAGGGAGTCAAGGCGTTGCTCTCCGCAATAGACAGATATACCCTTCCGAGATGGTATTCAGAGTCGTTTTTGGGAATAAAGGTTTACAAAATCGCATCAGATCCCACCGGTGCGCGCTTGACCTACCTTAAGGTCACCGGAGGCAAAATATCCGTTAAGGACACCGTAAGCTACGTTGGGAAGCGCGGCACTCTCGTCGCCGAGAAGATAGAAAGCATACGCCTTTACTCCGCTGATAAGTTTAAATCCCTAAAGAGTGCCGAGGCGGGAATGGTCGTTGCGGTCACGGGGCTCAGTGAAACCCGCTCGGGAATGGGCATCGGCTCGGAAATGAGCTCCGAGACTACTCTTGAGCCCGCTCTTGAATACAAAATGACCTTTGCCGATACGACCACCGACACGCACCGCGCCTTTCTTGACATCCTTCCGCTTGCGGACGAGGATCCCGCGCTCTCACTGAGATTTGACTCGGAAAGCCGTGAGATAAAGGTAAAGCTTATGGGTGATATACAGACCGAAGTGCTCACCCGTGTGATAAAAGACCGCTTCGGTTATGACGTTTCCTTTGGTGAGGGAAGTATTCTCTACAAGGAGACTATAGCCGATAAATGCTGGGGTGCGGGACATTTTGAGCCCCTTATGCACTATGCCGAGGTACGCCTGCGCCTCGAGCCTCTCCCTCTCGGATCGGGACTCGTTTTCGCCTCGGATTGCCCGACCGACAGGCTCAGAGCCAATTGGCAACGCCTCATCCTCTCTCACCTTGAGGAAAGAGCACACAAGGGTACGCTCACCGGCTCCGAGATCACCGATATGAAAATAACCGTTATCGCAGGGCGCGCCCATCCGAAGCATACCGAGGGCGGAGACTTCCGCGAGGCAACCTTCCGCGCTCTGCGTCAGGGACTTATGAAGGCGGAGCCCATTCTTCTTGAGCCGATATTCGACTTTGAATTGGAGATCCCCTCCGAGCTTCTCGGCAGAGCAATGACCGACGTTGCGAATATGCACGGCGAATGCGACAGTCCCGAATTTACCGAGGACACCGCGATCCTCCGAGGCAGATGCCCCGTTTATACGATGAGAAGCTACGCCAAGGACGTCCGCGCCTACTCACACGGCAAGGGCAGAATAACGCTCACGCTCTCCGGCTACGAGCCCTGCCACAACGCAGAAGAAATAATAACCGCCTTCGGCTACGAGCCCGAGCTCGATTCAAGCGTCAGTGCAGACTCCATATTCTGTAAGGGCGGTGTCGGCTATTCCGTTCCCTGGTACGAGGCTGACAGCAAGATGCATACCGAAAATCCCGAAGAGGACTACCGCCCCGACGACGGCGGCACAGAGCTCCAGGTTCCCGAAAGAGCCAAGGCTCAGCGTTATACGGGAAGCGTCGAGGAGGACAAGGAGCTTATGCGCATCTTTGAAAGCACCTACGGTAAGATCAAAAGACGGTCTGCTCCCGAAAAACGCGAAAACTCCGCCCCAAATGAAGCACGCGAAAAACGAAGAAAGCCTACCTCTCGCGGTGAGGATTATATCATAATCGACGGCTATAATCTCATTTTTGCTTGGGAGAAGCTCAACGACCTTGCAAAGCGCGAGCTCTCTCACGCAAGAGACACCCTCATTCACATTCTCTCAAATTTCAACGGCTTCTCAAAAGCGAATATAATACTCGTCTTCGACGCCTACAAGCGTCGGGAAAACGTCGGCTCCGTCGAGGAGATAGGCGGTATCACGGTCGTCTACACCAAGGAAAGACAGACCGCCGACGCATATATCGAGAAGACCACCTACGCGCTCGGTGAGAAAAACTCCGTCAGAGTCGTTACCTCGGACTACGACGAGCAGCTCGTCGTTCTCGGTGCAGGCGGTATCCGCGTTACCCCGAAGGAATTCATAAGAGAGATCGAATCAAAAACGCTCCTCGACGACGAGCTGCAGACACCGTAACGCTTTTCTTCGCCGTGGCGAAAGAGTATCTGACGCTCGTTTTGAGCCCTCTCGCGCATAAATACGCATAAATAATAGGCACTATTGACATTTCGTCAAAAAAGTGCTAAAATAAAGCGAAGGACATTTCGAAACAAGCTCTACTCACTTTTTAAGGAAGTATTTTTTTATGAATAAAAAATCAGCACAGAGCGAAGCGTTAAAGAACGAAAACGCTCTTAATACAAGCGAAGGCGAGAAGGAGATCACCGCCGCGGCCGAGACCGAAGAGATCCCCTTTGCCGAAAGAGAGATCCTCGTTTCCGTCGTAATGCCCGTTTATAACGCCTGCGGATATCTCCGCCCGGCAATTGAAAGCATTATGTGTCAGACGCTCACCAATATCGAGATCATTTGCGTTGACGACGGATCTACGGATACCTCTCTTGATATGATCAAGATATTCCAGCAAAACGACAACCGTATAAGAATAATAACCGAGACCAACGCAGGTCCCGGACTTGCAAGAAACAACGGCCTTAAGCGTGCAAGAGGCGAATACGTTGCCTTCCTCGATGCAGACGATTTTTACGAGCCCGATATGCTTGAGCTTATGTATAATCGCGCAAAGGAGGACGATCTCGATATCGTAATTTCGAAATACGATATATTCGAGAACAAAAAGGCTTGCTTCAGAGAAAACGTCGAAAACGAGCACGCGAAAATATACGAGGGCGGCGTTGTGACCTCTAAGAACGAGCACCCCGATTACATTCTTGAATCCACCTCGGGCGCAGCGTGGAACAAGCTCTTCAAGAGAAGCTTTATCAACGAGAAGGGCATCTCCTTCCTGCCTGAGATCATGATGTTTGAGGACGTTTATTTCACCGTATCCGCTCTCGCATTTGCGGAAAAGGTGGCAAAGGTCGATGAGGTTCTCGTGCACCACAGAGTTTATAAGCACCAGAGCCGAGTTCGTACGTTCAGAAAGTATTTCCCCCACATTCCCATGGCGTTCTACAAGACCAAGGAATTTCTTATGAAGGGCGGTATGTACGAGCCCTTGAAGCGCGGATTTTTGAACCTTTCCTGCAGCCGTTGCTTCCACATCTTCAACCTTCTCAAGCCCGACGAGCGCGAGATCCTTTGGAATATGCTCCACGACCAGTATAACGAATCACTCGGCTGGGACGATGCAGTTGCGGAGGACTTTGAAAAGAAGGAGATCTGCGAGTGGCAGGCAAACGTTGAGATGTATACCTTTGAGCAGTTCAAGCGCAGAGCAGAGCGCGGAATCGAGCTCAAGAGCGAAAGGATAGACCAGACGCTCAAGCAGAACAAGCGCAGAAAGAAGATACGCAGCTTCTTCGCAAAGCTCTTCTCCCGTAAAAAGAAAAAGAGCTCCGATGACGAATAAACGAGCTTTTCGCCGAAAGAGTCAGAAGAGACACTTTCGGCGATCG
>JBGVKA010000050.1:0-2597 GCA_045129715.1 Eubacteriales bacterium
ATCTTGTTGTTGATAGTACTCATTATCCACTGCATAAGAGCGGTTGCAAGAATAAGAATACCCGCAAGAGTGAGATGCTTCAAAATGCCGTCGATATCAACGAGCCCCTTGCCTACGATAAGATCGATGGATCTTCCGATAAGTATGGGAACGTAGAGCGTGAGTGCAACTATTCCTATGGCAAGTATTGCCGAAAGGAGCATAAGAAGCTTATATTTTCCGATATATTTTAATACCTTTGAAACGGTGCTCGATTGCTTATTCATTTTCGCTTACCTCCGTTCCAAACTGAGTTTCGTATATCTCGCGATAGACTTCAGATGACTCAAGAAGCTCCTCGTGAGTACCCGTTGCAACACATTCGCCGTCGTCAAGCACGAGTATCTTGTCTGCGTGCATAACGGACGAGGCGCGCTGAGAAACGATAAATACGAGCGTATCGTCGGTGCTTTCCTTGATAGCAGACCTGAGCTTAGCATCCGTGGCGTAGTCAAGTGCCGAGGCAGAGTCGTCAAGAATAAGTATCTTCGCTCCCTTAACGACGGCTCTTGCTATCGTGAGTCTTTGTCTCTGACCGCCCGAGAGATTTTTTCCGCCCTGCTCGATATGGGCGTCAAGACCGCCCTTTGCTTCAACGATGTCGGAGCCCTGAGCTATATCGATAGCGCGGAGTATCTCCTCGTCGGTCGCATCGTTTTTACCGAACTTGATGTTGTCGCGTATGGTACCCGAGAAAAGATAAGCGTTCTGCGGAACGACGGCTATCATCTCGCGCAAGGATCTTTTTGTGTATTCCGAAATATCTCTGCCGTCTATCTTGACGGAGCCCTCGGTAGCGTCGTAGAATCTCGGGATAAGGTTTACAAGAGTCGTCTTTCCCGATCCCGTACCGCCTATGATTCCGATAGTCTCTCCGCGCCCGGCGGTGAGGCTTATGCCCGAGAGCGAGCTTTCGGACGATCCGCGATACTTAAGCGAAACACCGTCAAATACGATGCCTTCACCAATCGAGGTGAGCTCAGTCTCACCGTAGTGCATAGAGCCTTCAGTATCGAATACCGTCTCAATGCGCGATGCGGAGGCAAGAGCCTTCGTGATGCTTATTATAAGGTTCGCAAGCTTGATAAGCTCAACGAGTATCTGTCCCATATAGTTATAAAGCGCAACGACCTGACCTTGAGTGAGATCACCCGCATCAACTCTGAGAGCACCTATATAAATAAGGAAAATAACGGCAAAATTGATGAGTATATAGGTCGATGGATTCATAAGCGCGGATATTCTTCCAACGAACTTCTGAATAGCGGTGAGAGATTCGTTTCTTTCCTTGAAGGCAGAGATCTCCTCGTCCTCCATAGAGAAGGCGCGGATGACTCTCGCACCGTGAAGGTTTTCGCGAGTCTTTTTAAGCACCGCGTCAAGCCTTGCCTGAGATTTCTTGTATAATGGCATCAAGACGAGCATTATTCCGAACACGACGAGAGAAAGAAGCGGAATGATCGCCGCAAAGGTAAGTGCCGACTTGAAATCAATGGTAAAAGCCATTATCATCGCGCCGAACACCACGAAGGGAGAGCGCAAAAGAAGTCTCAGGGTGAGATTTATACCCGTCTGCACCTGGTTTGAATCGCTCGTCATTCTCGTGATGAGCGTGGACGTTCCGATAGTATCTATCTCACTGTAGGAAAGCGTTTCAATATGAGAGAAGAGCGCGCTCCTCATCCTTGCAGAGAAGCCGCAGGATGCCTTTGCCGCGTAGTACTGCGCGGTGACCGAGAAGGCGAGTCCGACCGCTCCGAGCATAACGAGAACGAGGCACATCTTAACGACGTAAGGCTTATCCCCCGTGAGTATTCCTTTGTCGATTATCGCGGCTATAACGAGAGGGACGATAAGCTCAAGGCTCGCCTCAAGCAGCTTGAAAAGAGGTCCGAGAATACTCTCTTTAACATAGCCCTTAAAGTATTTTTTCAGTTTCTTCAATTTCTTTTCCTCGTAAGGTTAGTTTGAACGGACTCTCGAAAAAAGATAAGCCGAGAGCCGCCGTATTTCCAAATATTAAGTATAACATACTTAAATGACAAAGTCAACGAAAGGCGCGAATAATTTACCGCTTTTTCCGTAAAAAGAGAAAAGGCGATACGCTCCAAAAATAAAGGAGGCTCGCTATATGAAAAAATCAATAGTTTTTTCCCTATCTTCAGTCCTCAATACGTCAAAACGCCGATTTTTAAAAACATTTTTTATTTCGTTGACAAATCCCGAAAACTGTGCTAAAATGAACTCGTATACCAAATAAGGAGGTAAAGCATTATGCAGAAGATCCAGATAACGCTCTCGAGCATTCAGGATATAAGAAAGTTCGTAAACGAGGTAACTCTTCTCGATTACGAGGTGGATCTTGAGCAGGGCAGATATATAGTTGATGCGAAGTCTATAATGGGCATCTTTGCTCTCGATACGCTTTCGCCCATCACTCTCGTTGCTCATACCGATAACGCCGAGGCTTTCTTTACCGAGATAAACGAGTTTATCGTAAAGTAAACGATAACCGAAATAAGCTCCTGTGAGCCATTAAAAAACGAGGTCCTACGCTA
>JBGVKA010000051.1:0-2380 GCA_045129715.1 Eubacteriales bacterium
TTGAGCTTTTCCGAGTCGCGCATAAGCGTGTCGACGGTCTCGACGAGCACCTTTTCCGAGAGCTCTGTCTCGTTTATTATTATCCCTGCTCCCATCTGTGCAAAATAAAGCGCGTTCTTCGTTTGGTGATCCGCACTGACGTTCGGTGAAGGAATGAGGACGGATGGCGTGCCGGAGGCGGCTATCTCGGAGAGTGTCATTGCACCGCATCGGCTGATGACCACGTCTGAGGCTGCAAGATATATCGGCATCCTTTCGATATACGGAAGGATTTTGAACCTCGGACCGTTTCCCGAAAATTCAGGGCATATAGCCTTAGCCTTTTCAAAATAACGCGCTCCCGTTGAATGATAGTGAAAAACGTTCGCGCTTTCCTTTGCGTAGTGTCTCATCGTTTTTATGCAGGCACCGTTTATCACCTCTGCACCGAGGCTTCCGCCAACGGAAAGTATAAGAAAAGCATCGCTCGGAATTCCGAGCTCTCTTCGCGCTTGTGTACGGGTAAGCTTGTAAAACTCCTCCTTTACGGGATTTCCCGTATATACGGAATTTTTCACACCCTCGGTTGCTTTTGAGCCTAAAAATACAGCGTTGCATTTTCTTGCAAGAAGCTTAGACGAAAGTCCAAACGTGGCGTTTGATTCGTGTATTGCCGTATATATTCCGAGCTTTGCGGCGGCACGGATCACGGGAAAGGAAACGTAGCCACCCGTACCTATGACCGCATCGGGCTTGAATACCTTAATTATTTCCTTTGCTTCCTTTTCTGCCGTGATCATATTTTTAAGAACTCTTACGTTTTTTAGGGTGAGTCTTCTTATAAGACCTTGTGCCCGTATTTCGTATAGCGTATACCCGCTTTTTCTGACAATCTCGTTTTCCTTTCCGCCGAGTCTTCCGACGAAGGCTATTTTGCACTCCGGATGCCGTTTTTTGAATTCCTCTGCAATCGCCAAGGCGGGACTTATGTGACCGACGGTCCCTCCTCCGCAAAATAAAACGTTCATAATCGTTTACTCCAAAAACTATTTCGTGATTCTCGCACCGCGCGAGAAAGACAGAACCATACCGATTTCGAAAAAGATCATAATCAGTGACGAGCCTCCGTAGCTGAAAAGCGGAAGTGAAATTCCGGTGTTTGGTATAGTGTTCGTAACTACCGCAACGTTAAGAAGGACCTGAACCGCTATCTTAGTGCAGATCCCGAATATAACGAGCCTTTCAAAGGCGTTTTCGGCAAGCACCGCGAGCTTGTATCCGCGGACGGTAAGAAGTGCAAAAAGCGTAAGCGCGAGAACGGCGCCGACAAATCCGAGCTCCTCGCAAAGAATGGCAAATATCATATCGTTTGCAGGCTCTGAAACGTAGCAGTGCTTCAAAAGTGATTTTCCGAATCCAACTCCGAAAAGTCCGCCCGAACCTATAGCCATTAGGCCTTGAAGCGTTTGCCATCCGCCCGTAAGCTGATATGCCTCGGGGTTTCGCCATACGGTTATTCTGTCCTTGGTGTAGTCTGTAAAAAATGCGATACAGGCGACTCCCACGATTCCGAGCAGACTGAAAAAGGATATGTATTTAGTGTCGATTCCCGAAGCAATTATTACGACGAGCCCGATAATACCGAGAATTATTATGCAGGAAAGATGCTTTTGAAGCATAACGAGCAGTATTGGTACGGCAATGATCACGGTGGGAATGACCGTGCCGTATATGAATTTGTGCTTTTCATCCTTAACGTTTATTGCCCGATCCTCGTATACGGAAAAATAGTAAGCGAGTGCCATAACTATAGTCAGCTTTGCTATTTCCGAGGGCTGTACGGTCAAGGGGCCGATGCTTATCCATCTCTGAGCTCCGTTGCCCACAAGACCGACCGCAAGAACAAGTATCAAAAGAAGCACGGTTATCGCGTAAAGATACGGAACCGATGCGAAATAAAAGCTCGGCTTTATTCTTGAGGCAAAGAGCATTACCGCTATTCCGAGTATAAGCCACGCGATCTGGCGTTTTACGAAGAAAAGCGCGTCACCGTACCTGAACTCTGCGTATGCTGAGCCTGCGCTGAATACCATAAGCGTGCCGAAAAGCGCGATCGTCAGCGTGAGTATAAAGAACGATCGGTCAAAGCGCGGTTGTTTTCCTAAAAGGAAGATACGCTCCGATAATTTATTCGATCCCGGCATAGCTTAAACGAATATCAGGCCGATCGGGATCGAGAATACGAGTGTCAGTATTATTGCCCATATAACGATCTTGTTTTCCGACCAACCGCATTTTTCAAGATGATGATGAAGAGGTGCCATTTTAAAAATTCGCTTTTTGGTCATCTTAAAGAACAAGACTTGAATTATCACCGAAAGCCCCTCCAGAAGATAAACCA
>JBGVKA010000052.1:0-13571 GCA_045129715.1 Eubacteriales bacterium
TCCGACTATTTTGCTCAGCATATGCACAACTGCGACCTCGTAAACCTCGAGGATATGCTCCAGAACGGAACCGTTATCAGCGGAACGATGATCGAAAAGCCTCACAGCTTTTCCACCGCTTGTAACATTGCAACTCAGATAATCGCGCAGGTTGCCTCAAACCAGTACGGCGGACAGTCTATAAGCCTTGCGCATCTTGCTCCCTTCGTGCAGATCAGCCGTGAGAAGATCAAGGCAGCGGTTACCGAGGAGCTTAACGAGATCGGTGTTAACGACGAAAACGCGGTTAACAAGATCACCGAGAACAGACTTCGCGACGAGATCAGACGCGGCGTTCAGTGCATTCAGTACCAGGTAGTAACCCTTCTTACCACTAACGGACAGGCTCCCTTCATCACCATCTTTATGTATCTTGGCGAGGCTAAGAACGAGCAGGAGAAGGCAGACCTTGCGGTTATCATTGAGGAAACTCTTCTTCAACGTTGCCAGGGTGTTAAGAACGAAAAGGGAATCTGGATCACTCCCGCATTCCCGAAGCTTATATACGTTCTTGAGGAGCAGAACATTCATAACGATTCTCCCTACTACTATCTAACCGAGCTTGCAGCAAAGTGCACCGCAAAGAGAATGGTTCCCGATTATATTTCGGAAAAGATAATGCTTCAGAATAAGGTAGACAAGAACGGAGAGGGACATTGCTACACCTGTATGGGATGCAGAAGCTTCCTCACTCCCTACGTTGACGAAAACGGTCAGCCTAAGTATTACGGCAGATTCAATCAGGGCGTTGTTACCGTAAACCTCGTTGATATCGGTCTTTCCGCAAAGGGCGATATGGACAAGTTCTGGGAGATATTCGACGAGCGCATGGAGCTTTGTCACAGAGCACTCCAGGCTCGCCACGAGCGTCTTTCGGGAACTCTTTCCGATGCCGCTCCCATCCTTTGGCAGTACGGAGCTCTTACCCGTCTTCCCAAGGGTGAGCCTATCGATAAGTACCTTCACGGCGGCTATTCCACTCTTTCTCTCGGATATGCGGGACTTTGGGAGTGCGTAATGGCTCTCAGTGGTAAGAAGCTTACCGAGCCCGAGGGCGAGGAGCTTGGAATTGCCATTATGAAGAAGCTCAACGAGTACACTGCACAGTGGAAGATCGACGAGAATATCGACTATTCTCTCTACGGAACTCCCCTTGAGAGCACTACGTACAAGTTTGCAAAGTGCCTCCAGAAGAGATTCGGCATCGTTCCCGGTGTTACCGACAGAATGTATATCACGAATTCCTATCACGTTCACGTAACCGAGCCCATCAACGCATTTGATAAGCTTACCCTTGAGGCTAAGTTCCAGGCTCTCTCTCCCGGAGGAGCGATCAGCTACGTTGAGGTTCCCGATATGCAGAACAATATCGAGGCGGTTCTTTCCGTAATGAAGTTTATCTACGATAACATTATGTACGCCGAGCTTAATACCAAGAGCGACTTCTGTCAGGTATGCGGCTACGACGGAGAGATCGAGATCAAGGAGGACGAGGACGGCAAGCTCGTTTGGGAATGCCCCAACTGCAAGAACCGTGATCAGTCCAAGATGAACGTCGCAAGAAGAACCTGCGGCTACATCGGTACTCAGTATTGGAACCAGGGAAGAACGAGCGAGATCCAGGATAGAGTTCTTCATCTTTAATTGAATTCAACTAAAAACGAACCGGCTTTCAGCTCATTTGTCGCTGAAAGCCGGTTCGTTATATTTTATTGCGCCCGAATAGTTCATTTGTTTGTTTTATTTAATGCTCTTTGAATGTATATTTCTTTATATTTTCCCGGTGTCATTCCGGTCGTAGAGATAAAGGCGCGGTGAAAACTTCTTTCGCTGCCGAAGCCACATGCTACGCTGACGAATGAAATGTTCGAATTGGGATTCATAAGAAGAAATTTTGCGTGTGTTACACGAATTGAGTTGAGTACTCCGCGAAAGTTCATCCCTGTAATTTTGGGAAGGAAATGAGAAATATGACTTTCGCTATATCCGATAGCCCTTGAAAGTTCCTTCAGAGTAACGTTTTCCTTAAAATGCTTTAAAAGATAATTGAATACCTCGGTTACGGAAGCGGAACATGCTTTTTCGCTTTCTTTAGCAATGGGAACTGACGAAAGATATTCGTCAAAGATCGGATAAAGAGTTGCTTTCAGACGTCTGATTTCGCTTTCGTTGAGTTTGCATTCCTTCTCATTTGTATCAAACATTTTATTGCTGATAAAAAATTTAAGTTCCTCGCTCGGAGTGAACACACGGCTTTCGTATTCGGTGTAAGAAAAACCGTCTCGCGCGATATCATTTATGAGAGATACGTCGAAAAGTATCATCCAGAAGCTGACCGTTTTTTCTTTTTTTGTAAAATATCCGTGAGGCTGATAAGGATGAGAAATAATTATATCGCCTGCTTTTGCGGTTTCTCGCTTTCCGGGGCTGATTACAACCAATTCTCCCTCGAGAACATAAGTCAGCTCTGCTAATTGATGTATGTGCGGAGCCATGAAATATCTTGAATTATGGAAGCTTGCTATAACCGTGTTAACATCGGTACACGAATGTCTGTAAACAGGTATCATATATTAGCACCTCGGTGATTGAATATATGTTGAATTGCATCTTTTGACTAACATTATACGTTTTTTGTCAACAAAAGTCAATGCTTTGTGTTAAAATATA
This sequence comes from Eubacteriales bacterium, assembly GCA_045129715.1. Taxonomy (GTDB): domain Bacteria; phylum Bacillota; class Clostridia; order Oscillospirales; family CAG-272; genus UBA1740. The sequence goes on from JBGVKA010000052.1 coordinate 2,710, forward strand.
GTTGTAGGCAAGACGCCAAAATACATTTGTCAAATCATAGAAAGGGGATTATTTATGACTAAGGTATTTAGCAGAAGAAAAACTGTATTGGTCTTGACTGTTTTCATTCTTCTTTTAGTGGCAATTAGCTTTGCTTTTACGGTAAATGCTGCGGAAGAAAGCGAAACAAGATCTGAAATTGAGGTTTATCTTATCGCAGGTCAGTCAAATGCGGTAGGATACGGTGAGGTTTCTGATTTTACGGCAACCGACCCGAGATTTACAAACGGCTTTGAAAACGTTCTCTATTACGGAGAGGGTGAGCATTGGGACGGAGATGATCAGAAGCCTCCCCTTACCTTTGTTCCTACAACGGTAGGACTCGGTCAGAATCCGTCAAGAGTAGGTGCGGAGATCGGAATTGCTTCAGCACTCGGTGATAACGGAAAAATGAACGCTATCATTAAGTGCGCCTGGGGTGGAACGAGTATTTATAACACCACTGCCGAGATATCTCTCCAGTACGGAACGTGGACGTCACCGACATACATAGAAAATCATAATATTTCGACCGATGGTAATAAGTGTGGAAGAATGTATACTTGGTTCCTCGAAACCGTATCGCACGGACTTGATATGCTTGAAGCGGACGGATATACTCCCGTGCTCAAGGGTATCTGGTGGATGCAGGGTGAGGCTGAAACCGCAGGCGAAAAAACCGCTAATGCGTATAACGAGCTTCTTACGACTCTTATCAACGATATGCGACACGATCTGAGCACGGTTACGGGAATCGATCAGTCTAAGCTTCCGTTTGTAATGGGAGAAATTACGAGAAATCCTAACTCAACACAGCCCGATTATTTGGGTGTGGTATGCCAAGCGCAGCTTGACGTTGCGGAGGCTCTTGACAACGTATTCGTGGTAGATACCACTGGACTTGCTCAGCAGGATGCTTGGCATTATACGGCAGATGCGCAGCTTACGATCGGCGAAAGATTCGTTGAAACTGCTCTCGCTGCCGGCGGAGACATTCCAACCGCATACGGTGTTGTTCCAAAAGACAAGATATACGCCGAAGACGGAGTAACCAAGCTTGCGCTCGCCGTATTCAAGGACGGAAAGTATATTAATTCATATTCCGATTGGAACAGTGCGCTGGCTTTCCTTAACTCGACGAATTATCTCAAAGGAAAGGGAAAGGAAGAGGCGCAGGCGCAAATCGTTCTCATAGATGATTTTACCGCAGAGAAATTTGACAACACCAGCCAGATTGGCGGTACTCTCGTTATAGATCTTAACGGACATACGATAACGACCGGAACGAAAGACCATATGCTGAACGGATTCGGAAAGCATTACACCTCGGGGAAAATATGCGATACAAGTATCATTTTCGAGAACGGAAATTTTGTAATCGGATCTAAAAAAATACTTACGTCGTTCGGAATACTTACAAACTCTTATTCCTCGAAATATTTAAAAACGTTTTCGTATAGATTTGATAACGTAAAATTCGGTTTTGCGGAAGGCGCTACCGCTACGACTCTTATAGCCGGCTCTGCAAATGACGGCATTCACGATACGGATTCAACGTTCAAAATGAAGGTCGATATGGAATTCAACAATTGCGTATTTGATCTTTCAACCAACGCGCCGAGCGGAGCGCAGCTCTTTAAATTTGCGGAATCGACATCAAGGGGAGCGATTGTTCAGAAAGTCAGAATAAACGGCGGAAAAATAATAAAAAGCACGTTCGTCAAGGGCTCGTTATATACTATCGGAACTGCTGAAGGCAGGGCGGATAGCGTTACCTTCGGTAAATATGACGGACATTACACTCAGCTCGAGCTGCCTTCCGGAGTTACGCCGGCTGCGGAGAATTTTGCCGATGCGAACGTAAATGCTCTCGGAAATCTCGTATTCGCTAAAACAGCAAGCGGAGCAGAAAAAGATATATACGAGCTCACCTGCCTTACTACGAAATACGGAACTATCCCCACTTCATTAGCTTCGATAGAGTCTTATCCCTTCGTTCTTTTTAAGATAAAGGGTGACGGAACGCTTGAGGGCGTTTCGGGATACTCAAAGCTTTTTGGGGTAAATACTAACGACGGCGCATTCGCTTATGCGAAGTCTTATCTGGAAAAAAATGAATGGAGCGCTGATAACGGATATACCGGTCAGAAAACCGCAGTTATATTCCAGCGCTGCGATTACACTACTCTTGCCGGAGAGGTTTATGAAAATATGGCTCAGGTAAGAGGCGCGGTTACCTACGATCTTAACGGATATAAGCTTTCTCAGAACCAAACCAAAGCAACGTCGATATTCAAATTCGGAACAAAGCCGTGGATCACCAAAGACGGTCACGCTCCGATATTCCCGACAACGTTTAATATCATCAACGGAAATATTGAAATATACTCGGCAGCTCTAATGGTTCTTCAGATGACTCCGTGCAGCTCGGCGGGATATTCTATAAACGACAAGATCTATAATATCAATTACAATAGCGTTACCTTCAGTCTTGCGGAAAATGCAACGGCTACGAATATGTTCTTCGCGTACTGGGCCGGCAGCAAGAATGATAACGATGCGTCGCCGCTTGCGCCTTACTTCATAAGCTTTAATGACTGTACGTTCGATCTTTCAAAGAACGTTCCCAAAAAGAACTTTAAGCTCTTTAACGTTGCGCCTATTTCCTCGAATTATATTTGTAACACTGTAACGGTCAACGGCGGTACGATAAAGTCTAAATACTGGGATAACTATATAAGTGTATATACTTCGGAAACCTTTGGCTCAACCTTGAAATTCGGTAAATCTACAGTCACCGGATCGTATACCGAGCTTGAGCTTCCGAGCATAGAAGCATATCCGTCGTATACGAACGTGCTTAACGGAAAAGACGGAAAGCTTCTTACGTTTACCTTGAAGGAATCCGTGGGATCTGTAATAAAATATGTTCTCGGTGAATCCGATGAAACTAAATACTGCTACGTTCCTCATAGATATGCAGATGCTGAAAAGTATCCTTATATCGTCATAACCTACGATAAAAACGGTAACATAATTCAGACGGATGGCTTCACAAGACTTCTTGGAAGCAATAACGGCGCATTTAATGCGGCTAAAAATGCGGTTTCAACAAATAAATGGAATTCAACAACCGGCTATGCGGGACAGATTACTTCTGTCATTCTCGCAAGACGAGATTACGTTCTCCTCGCAAATGAGTTTTATGATAACTTTGCTCAGATAAGAGGTGAGGTAACGCTCGATCTTGACGGATATACTCTGTCGCAAACCTGCACGGCTAAAGCCAACCCGCTATTCTTTATAACGTCAAAGCCTTGGGAGGGTGTATTCCCGACTACGATCAATATTTTAAACGGAACGCTTCTAACGTATAACGGCGCGATATTCAAGCTTGGTATGTGGACGGGAACTTCTTCTTCAAGCCTTGCGGATAAATTGTTTACGATAAATCTTAACAGCGTGAAGATTGGACTTTGCGAGGGAGCTACCACGAACAATCTTCTTGTTAATTACGGTACAAGCAAAATAGAATCGGTTTGGGAAGGTAAGGGAGTTATATCGCCATATTTCTTCAATCTTACCGATTGCGTAATTGATCTTGATACGGTTAAGCCCACAACGGATATCAATATCTTTAATCTTTCAACAGATATGGCAAATAAAAATCACATGTCCAATACCGTAAAGGTTTACGGATGTGAAATAAAGGCAGAAAGTCTTGATAATATCAATTTCGTAACGACCACGGGTAACGGTTCGAGTCTTACGTTTGATAAGGTGAACGGTGGAAACTATGCGAGCCTCGTTCTTTCAAAGAGTGCTTCAGCTCCAAGCGATAAGTTTAACGGTGGTGAGCTTGTATTCGTTAAGGTTTCAGAGAATGCGGAGACTGTGACCTACAGACTCAGATCCGTTGAGATATCGGGCTTCGACTATACGCCAAAAACAAGTATTACTCTTGGAAACGAGCTTGTAATGAACGTATATATTCCTGTAAATGGTACAGAAAAGTTTACATTTAACGATGTTACCTACGAGAACCTCGCGAAAATTGAAAGCAAGATAATAACAATTGGCGAAAAGAATTATTATCACTTTGCGGTAGCTCTCGGCTCATCGGATGCCGCAAAGGAAATAAAGCTTGTGGCTAACGTTACCGTAGGCGACGTGAACGCTGTGGCTACCTTCGGCTTCTCCATTCCGAGATATTCCGAAAAGCTTATAGCGGATGGAACCGACGTAGAGAAGACTCTTGCCAAGGACGTTCTTGCATACGTCAAGGCGGCTTACAACTACTTCAAGAATTATAACACGGAAGAAGAGATTGCAAGAGTTAATACTCTTATCGATTCTATCCTCGGTGACTACAAGGCGGCTCCCACAACGAGCGGTGCTGTCGCAAAGGATAACTCGGGAATAGTTACCGACGTAACTCTTAACCTTGACGCTAAGCCTACGATTAGATTCTACGTAACAGATACTAGAGTTTCCTTCTATCAGAATGGCAAAAAGCTTAACACGGTATCGGGTACGGACGAAAAATACGGTGCATACGTTGAGCTTGACGTATACGCATACGCGCTTGCAGAAACCATCACCTTTGGTGACGGCGGAAGCTACCACGTCTCCGATTTTGTAAACGGCTCGAAGGGTACCGACCACGAGGCACTTGTTAACGCCTTCGTTAAGTACGTTGAGTCTGCTGCAGCTTACAGAAATTCCGTAATCAATAAGTAATAAAGGAGGTAGAAACAATGAAAAAGTATATGAACCCCGAAATCGAGGTTGTAGAAGTTAACACCTCCGATATTATGACTACATCTCCTGGTACCGAGACTCCTTGGTATGAAGAGAACGACGGTTCTTGGGAAATCAGTGTAAATCCTTAAGCGGATTTACACGGTGAAATACTCGTTTTGCGAGCTTGAAATGATTGCTCTGCAATCTTGGAATGAACATTTATCGGTGTTCGTGCAATGTCGCTTTCAGGCTCGCGGCGCAGTAATCATCAGGAATGAATTTGACAATGTCAGATGAATAAACGAAGGGCTTAGCCGAGAAATTTGGCTAAGCCCATTGTTTTTGCCTTAGTAAAAGTAAAGCTTGCTATAATATTCACTGGGGCGGCGGTTTAGTTTATTTTACATAAAAGGCGAGTGGGATTTTTGGTTAAAAAATCCGAGAGCAAAATATTTATGCGATAAATCTTGAAAATGCTATTGAATTCGCGGTTTTAAAGGGATATTATATAGTAAATAAAATTTAGATGTTTTTGTATAAAAAACGTTGTAACGGGGCTTTTTAGATATGGAAGGAAATATTTTTGATATTCAGCGATTTTCGGTGCACGACGGTCCGGGCATAAGAACGACGGTCTTCTTGAAGGGCTGTCCGCTCGGTTGCTTGTGGTGTCACAACCCCGAGTCGCAAGAAGTATGCGCCAATCTCGGATATTATGCGAGCAAGTGCCGCGGGTGCGGTGCGTGCGTAGAAGCTTGCCCTAACGGATGTCACACCGTCACCGACGGTATGCACTCGTTCGATAGAGGTGCATGCGTTGATTGCGGTAAATGTGCAGAGGCGTGTCCATTTGGAGCACTTGAGGTGTTCGGATACAAGAGCACTGCCGAGAGCGTTCTGGACGAGGTCAAGCGCGACCGCTCCTTCTATAAAAATTCGGGTGGCGGAATGACCGTTTCGGGCGGTGAGCCTCTTATGCAGCCCGATTTTTTGACAGAGCTTTTGAGAATGGCTAAGGAGGAGGGGATACATACCTGCATCGAGACCTCAGGCTTTGCTACCGAGAAGACGGTAAGCCGTGTTGCGGAATACGTTGATATTTTCCTCTTTGATATCAAGGCTACCGAGGACTCGAAGCATAAGGAGCTCACGGGCGTTTCCTTTGAGCCGATAAAAAAGAATCTCTTCCTTCTCGATTCTCTCGGAAAGAAGATAGTTATGAGATGCCCCCTGATCCCCGGAGTTAACACGGATGAGGCGCATATAGAAAATATAGCAAAAATCGCCGTAGATCTTGATAACCTTCTTGAGATAAACGTTATGGCGTATCACACCCTCGGAAACGGAAAATACGATGCTCTGGGTATGGAAAACAAAATGCAGGGACACGACTCCATGACCAAGGACGAAAAGAACGTTTACATCAACGCGATATCCGAGGCTATCGCTAAAATAACCGAAAAGAAAATTAAGGTTTGTTAACGATAATGTAAATAATAGGTTGCAAAAACAACAAAAAAGACGAAGCTTCGCAAAAAAAACTTCGTCTTTTTTGCTATAATTATAGCACAGTACGATTATATCACACGGCACTCATTATTGTCAATAGGCGGAACGTGCGTCGGATCTTAGTCGAATGGAACCGCCTCGCCACCTAAAGCCGAGGCGCGCCGTCACGAATATTAATGAAGGAGTAAAAAATGAAAAAAGACTTATATCTCTGTTTTGCTCGTTAGTTATGCTGTTTTCGATCTACAGCTTTATGATACCCGTTCGAGTGGGCGCGGTCGCGGACGAGATCATTAAGGAAAGCAGGATACCCTTGCGCTTGCACTACGACGAGCAGACTCCTTACGGAAACGAGAATGCGTATCAGTGGCCCTCTAATCTTCCTGACGACGGATGGGACAAGTGGTCGCTCCCCATCGGAAACGGATATTTCGGCGTTAACGTTTTTGGAAGGACCGATACCGAGCGCGTTCAGATAACCGAAAAAACGCTCGTCAATCCCTACTACAGATACCCTTGATCTCGGAAGCCTTGAGGACGCCGAGCTTACCACCGACGAGCTTCCTTGATTACCTGAATGCGTATATGCCTGCGGCAGAGGCAAACGCTACTTACGTTATAGAGAAATACTACAAGGATAAGCTCGGAGAGGACGGCGGAGACGGCTGGTGTATAGGAGTTTCCGCGTTTCCCAACGAGGTGCAGTGGGATAGATCCGCAGGAAATCGCGGGCTCTTGCTCGTTTTCATTTATGATATTCGGTCAAGCCTTTAGGATCTTGATGGTGACGAATAAAGCTCCTTGTATTTAAGAGGAGTCATACCCGTGTGCTTTTTAAACGCTCGGTCAAAGCTCCTCTGACAGTTAAATCCGCATTCAAGACCAACGCGAAAATTGCTCATTTCGGAGTTTACGAGCAGGTTTTTCGCATAGTCCACGCGGAAGGAATTTCTGAGATCGGTAAAGCTTACGCTGATCGATTTTTTCAGATTATGCGAAATGTAGCTTTCGCTATAGCCGATCGCCGTGGCAATATCGGAGATCGATTCGTTTTTGTAGAAATGCTTGGAGAGGTATTGGATGAGTGCCGCAACCACGTTATTGCTCTGCGTGATATATTCGCTCACTGCAGGAACCCTTGAAACGTATTCCTCGAAAAGAGGGTAGAGAAGAGCCTTGATGCTTCGTATTCCCACGGAGTCAAGCTCGACGAGAGCCTCCTTCGTATCAAAGAATTTTGATCTTATGAACACGGAGAGTGCCTCTGACGGAGTGAATACCGACGTCTCGTATTCCTTGTAGATACAGCTGCTGATAGATATATCCGAGATGAGATTTCCCGAGAAAAGCATCATCCAAAGCTTTACCGTTTTGTTGTCCTCGGTATAAAATCCGTGTGGCTGATAGGGCGGAACAACGATAAGGTCACCCGCCTTGGCTACCTTCCTTTTTCCGTTGGTCGTTACGCGAAGCTCACCCTCAAGAACGTAAACTATCTCGGCAAGCTGGTGTATGTGAATAGCCTTGCGGTATCGCGAGTCGTGAAACGTAGAACGGACCGAATCCGTCATACTGAAATTGTATTTTTGAACGAGTGGCATAAAATCCCCCAAAACAAGCAGATTGTGTCTAACATTATACAAGATATGTCTAAAAAAGTCAAGAGATTTATGCTATACTTGGTATGTAGATAAAATATTTAATTCCTATTAAGGAGGCATATTATGAAAAAGACAACTAAAAGAATAGTGATCTTGTTGGTTCTCGCGATCATGATGGCGTTTGCGACTGTAAGCGCGTTAGCATCGACCTACGAGGGACTTACGTTCACGAAAAGCGGAGATGCGGATAAGTGGCATATGAGAAAGCCGCTTGAGGATGCGCCGTATTCGTTTGAAATGTGGATAAAGCTGCCGAAGGATTTGGGGAATGACGTAAGACCGGGTTACATTTTCAGTAACTACGACGGTGGATCCGGCACAAGTACGTATTACGGAAACTCAACGTACGGAAACCGCACGATTTCTCTTGAGGTAGTTGCGGGCGGACACCCTCAGCTGATATACGGTCCAAACAATGGCACGAAGGTTGGAAGTCGCGTTACGATCAAATTTGATCAAGTCGACTTAAGAACTGGCGAGTGGATACACCTTGCGATAGTTAAGGAGTCTGCCGCTGTGGTTTGCTACGTTAACGGTGAGGTGGCGCAGTCCATAGCTGACAGTAAGGTGTATTGGAAGGACGACATTCTTCAGCCTTACGCACTCGGAGCTGATAACAGAAGCGGCAACACTTACTATTTCCGCGGCTCTATAAGAGAGATGACCGTTTACAAGGACGTTAGGAGTGCTGAGGAGATCAAATCCTCGTATATTTACGGTGTAAAGCTCTCAGACGTCAATATGATCCTTCACTACGATCTTTCGGTCAAGCCCGAGGGATATATCATTAAGGATCTTACCGGAAACGGATACGATCTTAAGAAGAAGGCTTATGACGGTTACGTTCCTTCAGTGAGCGATATAGGAGCGTTGGGAACCGGTAGCCTTGGCACGGGCGCGGTCGAGGATACGAAGAGCTACGATTATTCGTTTGCTATCGTAGGTGACACTCAGTATATCACGAGCTGGGATACCGCGTATATCGACGGTGTCAAGAACGAGAATACTCACCTTGATATCCTTTACGATTGGATCCTCGCAAATAAGGATAAGAGAAACATTAAATATGTAATGGGACTTGGTGATATCACCGATAAGTACAACGTGAAGTATAACGGAAGCACCACGGGTGCGTCTCACGATACCGCGGCTGAATGGGCGTGGGCGTACGAGCAGATAAGCCGTCTTAACGGCGAGATCCCCTACTCCGTGGTAAGAGGAAACCACGATAACGAGAATTATTTCGATCAGTATTTCGCAAACGACAGTGCGTATACCTCTCAGTTCAACGATCCCGATTACGATAGCAACGCGGCTTGCTTCTTCAAGGAGGGAAGCGTGTTGAACGCCTACACGAAATTCAACGTGGGAACGGAAAAATATCTCCTTCTCCTTCTTGATTACGATCCCTCCGATGCGGCTTTGGAGTGGGCGTATAAGGTTATTGAAAGAAATCAGGATTACAGAGTAATAATCACTACTCACAGCTATCTTAACGACGATAAAACGCTCACCTCGACGGGTGGAGACGATATTTGGGAAAAGGTAGTTAAGGATAACGAGAACGTGGTCCTCGTTCTCTGCGGTCACGTTATATCCTCCAACATCGTTAAGAACGAGAGAGAGGGAAATGACTCCAACGCAGTTACCGAGATCCTTATCAACCCCCAGTCCAGAGACGGACAGTATAAGTACGACACTAAGGCGGGAATGGTAGCAATGCTCTATTTCTCCAACGGCGGTAAGGACGTAAGAGTTGAATATATCTCAACTGTTGCATCCACTCCCGAGGAGGACGTTTACGGAACTGCATCCGTAAACAATTTCGAGCTTAAGCTTATGAATACCTATTTCGATACCAAGTACGGCAGAATGACGAGCGAGTATGCGGATGCAACGAAGTATCCCTTCGCGGTATTCGGTGAGGACGGCAGCTTCAGAGGTGCATACGATTCCTTGCTCGATTGCGTTTCGTCCTACGATAACGGCGGTGCTATTTATACGGCTAAAAATTATCTTTCTGCGAACGTGTGGGCTGACGGCTCGTACGGAGAAAATCCCAGGAAGGCAATAATCTGGGTGAGAAGTGATTACGCGCTTGCATCAAACGAAACCTATAACAATATGGCTCAGGCGAAGGGAACTATACTCATAGACCTTGACGGACATACTTTGACTGTCAGTGATAGCAAAGCGCTCTTCCCCTCGACTATCAAGCCTTGGGGCTCCGAGTATGAATACAGAAGCGAGTTCGCGGTTGAAAACGGAACGATAATTCTCGGCGCAAAGCAGCTTATTTCCTTTGAAGCAAGTCAGGGTGACAACGGCTACGATATGACGAAGAAGGAATACGTTCATACCTTTACGGACGTTAAGTTTATAGCATCGTCTACAACCACGAATTTCTTTGCGGGTTATTCTAAAACGGTTGCGGCTAATCCCTCTGCGGTATTTAACGACTGTATTTTTGATTTCTCTAACGCCCCGGACGGTATGGTTATGTTCAATCTTGGAAACTCCTACGTTCACACGAGCGTTACCGTAAACGGCGGTGAGATCATCTCGAACGGAAACTCAATAGTACTTTCGAAGAACGGAACCGACACGAGCAAGCTTGAGTTCGGAAAGACCGAGAACGGAAATTATACTACCCTCAGCGTTCCCAAGAACAGCACCTTGCCCATAACCTCCGTGAACGGCGGTGAGCTTGAGTTCGTTAAGATCTCGGAGGGCACCGAAACCGATATTTACAGACTCAGACCTGCGAGCGTTTCGGGAGTAAGCTACGTTCCCAAAATGAGCATCACTCTTGAGACTCAGCTCAAGATAAACGTTTATATCCCTGCAGAAAGTACACTTAAGTTTATTTTTGACGGTGTAACCTATGAAAAGGCAGACGTCAAGAACGTTGGCGGTGTTGATTATTACGTA
>JBGVKA010000053.1:0-31289 GCA_045129715.1 Eubacteriales bacterium
TATTGTCTACGTAAAGGTCAAGCAAATAATTTGCGGCATCGGTCGTCGTCACAGCATATCCATTCAAATCTATTGTCAACGTACCCATAAAATTACTGAGACCGTTCGCCAAAACCGTCATGTTCGTATCTCTTCTGATAAGAATACTGTAATCATTTTGTTTGTTATAGTCAGTAGCTACGTCCTTTATAGCTTCACCCAGATCGGAATAAGCGGATAACCAATTTTTTGAATCAAAAAGATGGACAGGGTATTTTGACAGAGAAGTATACTTTTTGTTGATAATACCATAGTCTGTTTCTTCTCCATCTATTGCATCCAATCTGAAATCAAACTGGTTGCATTCTTTGAACAGATAATCCTTTGCATTTTGATCTTCTTTTTGCGCCTCAAGAGTTCTGTATGCCGAAATATATTCAACGGATATCCGATTTCCGTCCTCAGAAACATAAAACATCGCAACCATACCGGTTTTATATCCGTACGTCATATCGATTCCCTGAGGGTCGATAAGGAATTGTGTTACGACGTTTCCGTTATCTCCCTTATCCTGTCTCATAATCACGTCTGCCCACGGATCGTGCCCCGAAAATACCATAACAATATTTTCATGTTTTGAAACGAACTCATCCCACATCATATCACCGTTATTCTTATCCGGGTGAGATGATGATTTGGGAGGAACAAGATCGTTGGCATCAAGGGTGGTTCCGTCTCTGAACATATACGCATGAGTGGTTATGATAACTCTGTATTCCGGATTTTCTTCTATAGCATTTCCCGCCCATGCTAAGATATCATCATTTGCGCCGTATTCGAGTCCGAATACCATATATTTGTGATCTCCGACACTGAAACGCTTATAGTAGTTTCCTAAACTTGTGCCGCTATAATACCCCATGTCAGTTCCTGCAAAGTTCGCGCTACGTTCAAAATAACGGTCCAGCTGTGCAGTTGTATCATGATTTCCTTGCACTAAGGTATACGGTATGTTGGCTTTTTCCAGCTTAGACAACTGCTCAACCGCAATATCCCATTCGTTTCCGCTTTGGTCAATACCGTCATCAGGAGTTTGATCCGTTCCGTTCTTATCCGTTATGTCACCAACACCCATAACGAAACTAATATTTTTCGAATCCTTATTCTTAACTATCCAGTCATATGCGTACGATGAAAACGAAGTTCCGTTATACGCATCGTGATAAACGAGCTTTTGCGTATCGCCTATTACGGCAAAAGAATACGCATAATCGGTAGCTTCTTGCTTTCTTTCAAAGAAATCCTTTGAGCAATTGTGACCGTTTCCGGTTTCGTCATTTATAAAATCATCGGTATTTTTATGAGATGCAAAATCATAATAAGCCATCAAGCCTTCATCGCTCAAATCCACACCGTAGTTGTAGTTTTTCTGAACTGCTTCGGAGGATATGGCATCAGAATAAATAGCTACGCTTCTCAAGTATCCGTAACAGTAATTTATAGCATCGTAGCCTATCGAAAATTCTCTTGAATTCGCTTGCGCTGCCTCTATATCAAAATTATGTACATACGGATAACCTGTAAGAGTTTGCTCAAGCTTTCCGTTAACGTACAGCTTATAAACGCTTGATCCTTCAACGATCTCATTCGTTACCGTTAAGCGCAGAAGTCCTTTTCCTCTTACGTCGTAATTGAACTTCAAATAATTTTTTGATATGGCAGTCGTTCCTTCGAAGGTATAATAATAAATCGTAGGTTGACCCGTTGCGCTGATATCAAATCCTGTGCAGTTTCCCGAACGGTTCGGATAGTTTCCAAGCAAAGACGCAATGCGAGACATCTGCTTCGGCATACTCACTTCAACCTCATACGTTCGAGGCATCTTTTCAAAATGATTCTTTACATAAAGCGGATCTGATACGTTTTCCGCGGAGAACGTCATTTTTTCATCCAAAAACGACGGTGTATAGCCATCAAATCCGTTGCCGCTCAGATCTTCAAGATGTCGTGCATCATTACGTTCTTTCGTGAAATCGTAGCACGCCATCAAATCGGTATGCTCTAAGTTTGTGCCGTTTTCATAGGATTTTTTAACATCCTCTGCTGTGAGCGCTTTGGAGTATACCGCGAATCCCTTGATGTTTCCGTAGAAATAATTTCTCGCGTCACAACCTATCGAGAATTCTCTCATATCGGTCTGAAGGGCTTGTATATCAAAATTATGAACATATGGATTAGAGGTTACAGTATGAACAAGCTCTCCGTTAATATAACATTTGTATACGCTCTTTTCGTTAACAATCTCGTTTGATACTACAACGTGTAAATAATCAGCGGATTTTCTCACGTCGTAATTAAATTTAACGTAATCCTTTGAAACGAATACTTTATTCTCACTATCGTATGTATAGTAGTAAATTGTTGGTTGCCCCGAGCTGCTGATGTCAAAACCGGCACACGTTGCCGACTTGTTAGGATAATTTCCTATTATAGGTGCAGAGCGCGATATACCGCTCGGCACTTTTATTATTGCTTCGTACGCTCTCGGTATCTGATCAAAATGTTTTTTCACGTACAACGGATCAGCAACGTTTTCGGTTGTAAACGTTTCGCCTTGTTCCTTTGTCTGTGCTTGTGATGTGAAGCCGCAGATAACTATCATAGCAAGCATTAACGTCACAAATAAAGCTTTAAATTTTCTTCTAAAATTGTTTTTCATTTTGCCCTCCCGGTATATATTTTTTATGAAAATACAATGCGTTGTCATTATATCTCAATCTGCAGACCATTTCTTTCCATAAGACTTTGGAAACCGTTGATTACTCGTCCTAATACTCTTCCCGTATTCCGACGGCGTTCTTCCCACGATTTTCTTAAAATTCCTTGAAAACGATATTTCGCTGCCGAAGCCGCATGCAAAGCATATTTCACGGCAACTCGCATCGGTATAACGGAAAAGTTCAAACGCTCTATCGGTTTTTATAGCGCTTATAAGAGTAGGAATGCCGTCTCCGTAGATGCTTTTAACAACCTGCGACAAATAAGTCTTGGAATAATTTAACTCATTGGCTATATCGTCGACCGTAATTTTCTTAGATATATTATCGATCACGTATTCAACGATTTTTCTGAACACGTCGTTGGTTTTATTCCATTCTTTTAGCTTAACCGATCTTAAATAATCACCAACCATAAGAGAAAGGCATCCGCATATACTAAAAAAATCAGAATTTTCTTTATCAAACACTCTTTCACGCATTATTTCAAACGAGCTTTTTTCAGGCGTAAACACCGCACGTTCGCCCACGAATCCGTTAGCAACGCCAAAAAATTCGGATATAATATCGGTAGAAAAAGTAAATATAGCAACCTCGTTATATTCATTTGATAAATATTCATGCGATTGATACGGGAATATAAACGCCGCTTCTCCGGGAGAAAACACCTCCGGATCATTGAACGTAACAACGCTCAGCGACCCTTTAAGAGGAATTATCAACTCCGCATATTGATGCATATGAGCCGCATAGTTATATTTGCGTTTTACTATCTGCAATTCCACATTTTTTCCAAAACCAAAATTCTGATTTTGAATGCGAAGCTTCATTCTCTTTCTCCCCTCTTGATTATTAGCTGACTTTGTTCTCTTCGTTTATATTTCTATAGTACGATAAACAATAATAATTGTCAATATCAATTGCAACGATAAAAATGCCAATAATTCAGGTTTTGACTCATTTTATGTGTTTTTTTGCTATCATTTATAAAAGTAACTATAATTCGGCATTGCTGATCCGATACCAAAACGTTGGCTATCTGTTTCTGACCGAAGCATATCGGAAATTTGAGGCTCTCACACGTCCGTTTTATCCATACTTTTCTTTGAGAGGAAGCTTAGTAACGTATTTGCTATGCATAAAAAAGGACCAAACCGAGCGTTAATTACGCTTTGTTTAGTCCTTTTTTATTGATCCCGCGAGGTCTTTTTGACCTCGCAAAGCTTCATTGTAGTGCATTTTTATCTGCCTCTGGCAGATTTGCTCCGTCAAAGACGGATTTCATTGTGTAAATCCGCTTAAGGATTTACACTTATCTCCCAGCTTCCGTCATTCTCCTCATACCAAGGAGTCTCGGTGCCGGGTGACGTAGTAAGAATATCGGAGGTATTGATCTCTACGATCTCGATTTCGGGATTCATATACTTTTTCATTGTCTTTACCTCCTTTATTACTTGTTAACTACAGAATCTCTGTAATTCTTTGCGCTTACTGCGTACTTCATAAGTCCTTCTACGATTGCTACAAGATCTGCATTGTTAAGAGTCTTTGCATACTCGTAGTAGGAGTAGAGGTTATAAGTACCGGTTTCACCGGTGGTCTTAACAGTGAAGGTCACGTCGTCAAGCATCATATATGCGTACATTACGATCTCAACGTATCCTTCGCCTGCGATAGCTTCTACCGTTCTGTTGCCTACCTTGAAGGTGAAATCGGATGCGGTGTAGCCGGATGCAAGATAGAATCTGAACGAAGGTACTTCGCCAAGGTATACTGCAACGTCGGTGAAGTAGGTCTTATCTGCGGGAGCCTTAGCCTCGCCCTCAGGAAGAGCCGCACTGTAGTCTCCGAGAAGAGTCTTGATCTCTGCAAGCTTCTCTGCTACGGTCTCGGTATTCTTGAAGTAGGTGTGAGCTGCGGAAGCGTATACGAGCATATCCTTCATAAGAGTCTTAGTGGTCTCGTCATACTCGCCTGCAAGAACGGACTTGGTGTAGTTATATACGTTAAGAGTCCAGCTTGCATCAACGGTGGTGTTACCGCTGTTAAGAGTTACGGTAAGCGCGATATCACGGAGAGTCTCGCCTGCGGGAAGGTCTACCTTAATGAGATAGTACCAAACGCCTCCTACCTCTACCTCGGTATAGTTCGCAGTATTTCCGTTAACGGATGCGGAATTGAAGTTAGCCTTGGGAACGTAGATATTGTATACGAAGTTGGACCAGAGAGTGATGCTCGTCTTGATCTTGTAATCTACCATTACCACGGGGCAGAAGCCGTAATTATCATATCCGTCTCTCTCAGAGGTCTTAACGAATACGCACTCAACGCCTTCCTTAGTCGTCCAAACGTTATCTGCACCGGGAGCCTGAGCACCGCTCGGCATAGAGAGAACGACGTTCTTATCGAATACAACGTACTCGTTATCGTTCTTAACGACGAGATCGGAGTAGGTTACGGCACCGTTTGTGATAAACTTACCGCCGTTAACGGTTACGTTGAATATGGTTCCCGTGCCGTCACCCATAGTAAGATTGAAGGGCACGGTTCCCGCCTCGGAATTAACGAGGTCGAAGATACAGTCGGTAAACGTGATGTTTGCGATCTGGTTTGCGGTTGCGGAGCCCTTACCGTTCTCCCACGTTACGAACAAGCCGTTAGTCTTGTTGTAGAAGGTGAACTTAACGTTTTCAAACGCGATGTTGTAATAAGCGTTTGCGTAAAGCTCGTTACCGTAGTTGATGCAGAAGAGCGCATCTGCACCGTGCTTAGCAATGCTTCCGTTCTTAAAGGTGAACGAGCCGTAGGTCTGCTCGGTGGAGTTTGCCCAGAGCCAAGCGTCAAGGATATACTGATTGCTCTCATCCTTAATAGTATAGCCGCCAAGGTCAAAGACGATGGAGCCCTTGAAGCCGCCGATACCGCCACCTGCGGTCTGAGGTCCGTCTGCTCTCATAAGGATGTTGAAGCTACCGTTGTTGTCATTTGCAACTGCGGCGTTGATAGCTGCGCCAAGCTCGCTATATGCGCCGATGAAGCCAACGCCGTTCTTGAAGAGAGCGAAGGGATATGCGTTAGCATCATACTCGGCGGGAACATCGCCGTATACGGTTGCATTTGCGAGAGCGAATGCGTAAACGACCTTATCGCCCTCGGTTCTGTTGATAGCCAAGGTGTAGTTCTCGCCATTCTCGGTAACGCTGATGCCGTGGAGAACGTACGCCATACTCTTTGCGTATACAAATTCGGGATAGCTGCCGTTATACTTGCCGAGAGTAAAGGTATCGTTATTATTTTTTCTCACGAGCTTTGAGAGTGTGAGGGCCGAGTTGGATACGAGCTTACCGCCGTTAACGGTTACGTTAAGAACGGTCTTGTCGCGATTGTTTCCTGCCCCCACGTCAAGAGTGAACGCGATAGCGTTGCCAAGATCAAACTCGCAATTGTTGAAGGTTGCATTTACTGCGATACCCTTGGTGGTCTCGGTAGCATATCCGTCCTCCCACATGCTGAAGAGGAAGGTGTCAGTACCTCTCTCGTTTACGAAGGTAACGTTTTCAAATACCATATTGAAGGTGGAAAGCTCGGTCTGCGCCTTATGGTAGTTGAGGCAGAACAGACCCATATCGTTAGACGTGCTTCCCTTCTTTACAGTACCGTTTTTGAAGGTGATATTGCAGTTGACAACGGTAGCGCCGATATAGCTGTCAAGAAGGTATACGCCTGTATCCTTGGTGTAGGAATATCCGTTAAGGTCAACCACGATGGTGCCGGTGATGAAGTAGGGCTTCTCGGAGGACGAGGGAGTAACGTTGGTTCTGAATACGATAACCGATCCCTCAACCTTAGCCGCTTCCTTAAGAGCCGCCTGCAAGGTCTTGTAAACGCCCTTGTAGGTGAAGGAATCTCCGTTCGGAGTAAAGATCGCTATGGGGTAATCCGCCTTGGATACGGTCGCGGAGGTGAGTCCCGTTATCTTTCCGTAAGGAGTATCCTCGTAATTTTCAAAGACCTCAAGCTCGTAGATCTTATAGCCACCCTCGGAGCCGGTCGCGATATAAGAATAGGTATTATCGCTCGTCGTAACGGTGCTTGATGAGGTGGGCTGAGTTCCGTTTTCTTTAACGTATACGCTGATAGCCTTCTCGCCGAAGTAAACGCTGTCCTGATTAGCGGTGAAGGTGAATATCCTGCCGTTGTTAGCCATCGTGGGAAGGATCATCTTACCGCCGTTAAAGTATGCGGTAACATCCGTTTCCTCGGTGGAATCATTTCCTGTGAATGCGAACATATAAGCATTCTTGGGCGCGTTCGTGAAATCGTAAGTACAATCGTTGAAGCTTACGCTGACGATTACTCCGAACTCTTCCTTTTCTTTAGTACTCTTCCAGCAATTGAAGAATGCACCCTGGTTCGTGGTGTTTCCTGCGGCATATTCGAAGGTAACGCCCTCAAAGGTGAGGTTCCAGGTCTTGTTTGCGCCGGTAATGCCGGAGTTATTGATTCCTACTGCGAAGGCGGTCTTCGAAAGGATGGTTCCGTTCTTAACGGTCGTGTTGCTTACGAAATCTCTGTAGTCGTTAATGGCAATAACGTCGAACATATGAGTTGTATCTCTCGTAAGAACATTGCCGCCAAGGTCTACCGTAAGGCTTCCCTTGATGCGCGAGGGATCTGCGTTTTTATCGATAACGTGATCCACTCTGAGATACGCTACGATGTGCTTCTCCTCGGTATTAGAGTAGAAGTCGCGGATATTACCGAAGGTTCCTACCTTAACGAAGCTGTACTTGTCGGTTGCTTTATCGTAGCTGAAGAATGCCATAGGATACTTTGAGGTATCGTCGTATCCTGCGGGAATATTTCCGTAGGGAGTGTATTCCTGAAGAGCGAAGCGGTAGTATACGCCCGAATCGTTAGAGGCGGTCTGAACCACCTTGATCTTATCGTTCGTATTGGTGGTGGATGCAAACGTTGATCCCTTATCGAGAAGCTCTACACCGGCATCGGTAGAGATGGTGGGATAGCTTCCCTCATACTTGCCAACGTACATCTTATCGCCGGTGTCTCCGTAGAACATCCAGTTGTTTTCCATATTCAGGAACTCACCGCCGTATACGTAAAGATCTACGTCCATAGAGGTGGTTCTATTTGCCTTGTCGTATGCGCGGAAGGGATGCTTCTGGCCGTTTACGTTTTCAAGATCGAAGGTACAGCCGTAGAATTCAAATATGCACTTGGTCTGATACTGTACGTCCTTTTTGTTATCCCAGATATCAAGAACGAGAGAGCGTTCGCTGCTGAATGCAACGTTCGTGTTAAAGGTAACGTTCTTAAAGCTCATATTAAACTGCTTTACGACGTCCGCAACCTGAGAAGACTTGCTTCCGTTGTAGTCCATCGCGATGATGGCACCTTCACCGTGAGCGGAAAGAGTACCATTGAACACCTCGATGTTGGTAACGTATTTCGAGGAATCCTTACCGTTGATATATACGTCGAAGAGAGTCTTTGCCTTTCTTGCGAGAGTATAGCCGTTAAGGTCTATCTTAAGGGTTCCGTTTATGTAGGTAAGATGTCCCGACGTAGAGTCGTCCGACGTATTGTCGTAGCTCTTACGAAGGTATATCAAGGACTCCTTGTTTACCATATTGTTCATACCCTTGTCGATAGCATCCTTGAAGCTTCCGACAGCGGTAACGAATCCGTTTGCGTTGAATATTGCGAAGGGATAAGCGTTTGCATCCGCATACGCCTCACCGATGGTACCGTAAGGAGTTACGAGAGAGTTGGGGGAGTAGGTATAAACGGTGGTATCTCCGTTTACAACGCCCGTTCCTGCGACGGTTCCGCAGATAACGCCGTCCTTATCTCTGTAGGTCTCGCCGGAGGGAGCGGTGCCCGTGGGAAGAGTTACCTTAGGATAGCTTCCGTTATACTCGCCAACCGTAACGCTATCAAGCGTATCGTATACGGCAATGGAGTAATCCGAGCCACCGAAGATAAGGTTACCGCCGTTAACGGTAAGTGCTCCGACGGAGTTGGTATTCTTAGCGTCGTTGGTAAGACCTGCAACGATACCGTTCTTAATATTGCCAAGGTCGACCGTACAGCCGTTAAGAACGATATTTGCGTGAATGCCTGCGTAAGCGTTCGAGCCTCCGTTCTCCCAGCACGCAGTTATCAAGGGTATCTTACGGCTCGAGGCGGCGTTGACGAAGGTGATCTCGTCGAAGGTGAAGTTATAGGTCTTGCCGTTTGCGTAAGCGGTATCTGTGGAATAGTTAAGACCTATAATGGGATCGTCGCTCGCGCTCGTGATAGTTCCGTTCTTGACCGTTACGCTCGTGGTATAGGTGCTTTTGGAGCTATGATAGATGTCAAATACGTATCCGACGTTGCTTCTTACCATATTGTATCCGCCAAGATCGACCGTGAGCTTAGCACCGACGCTTGTGACTCTCTGAGCACCCGCACCGTCAATGCCTGCGGTGGTATAATCACGGCGAAGAAGTACGACGTACTCGTCCGAGCTCTCACCCGTAGGAACTGCAAGAAGAGCGGTTCTCCATGCGGCATAGCCCTTTACGAACGAGCCGTTCTTGAAGAGCGCGAAGGGATAGTTCTCTGCGTTTACGTAATCCTCACCGATCTCACCGTAAACGGTGGTGGGAAGAGCCGCAGTGTAAGAGGTGTCAACCGCAAAGGCGGTGTTTTCGGTAACTGTGAAGGTGTAAGAGCCATTCTCGTCAAGAGTCACGCTCTCGCCGTTAAGCGTTACACCGTTTATCTTGTAATTCTCTTTTGCGAGGAAGGCAACCGTAGCACTCGTTCCGTTCTTAAGAGCTCCGCCGCCGTTGAAGGTGAAGCCCTCGTCTCCGTCCGCCTTAACGATACTCTCGTTATCAAGCGAAAGAACGTACTCTACGAGCTTCTCACCGAAGAACTGCTGGGTAGCTACGTTATAGTGCCAGTTATCCTGCTGACCGAAGAAGGGCTGTGCGTTGGTTATATCCTTATCGAGATATGCAACGTTCTTCATCGCGGAAGCAACTGCCGCCTGAGCCGCATTTACGGTAGGAATGTGCTTGGGAGCGTTTGCCGCGTTGCTTGCAAGCCAGATGATGTTACCTGCAAGGAAGGGCATGGGATCGTTTTCGGAGTTTGCATTTTCGTCCTCAGTGATCTCTGCAACGAAATCTCTGACGTCGTTGATAAGACAGGTAAGAAGCTCGTCGTAAAGATAAGCCTTGGTGTCGTTTGAGCACTCAGCCTCACCCTGCATCCACCACATACCGCGAACGACGGGGGTGTAGCCCTCAGCCTTAAGCTGTCTTATACCCTCGGTAACGGTCTTTACGAACATATTATACATATTGCCCGCCATAACGTTACCGTTGTTATCTGCGTTTCCCGCTGCGATCTTGACCGAAAGGTCAACGTCGGGAATATCCTGAGTGGCACCGTTGATATCAACGAATGTACCGAGAGTGGCGTAATCTGGATCGTTCTTATCCATATTCGCTCTCTCTATGTAGGACGGAGAGGTCCACGTTCCCACGGACTGAGAAATGCTCGCGTTAAGGTCGGGATAAAGAGCAGTTGCTCCAACCGCGCACTTGATAACGGCATTCATCGCCCCGGTGGAGTCAAGAGCCTTCGCTACGCCTATTTCAGCACCTGAGCGAGAGGGCTTCTGTCCGAGTCCGAGAGTTACGGGAGAAAGATAGTCCTTATTATAAGTAAAGACCTCGTTAACTCCGTAGAAGAGCGTGTTGTCAAATCCCGTATAATAGCGGTGATCGGTTTCCGCCTCGGGAGGTGTGTTGTCGCCGTATCCAACGGCGTTGGACTGTCCTCCTATAAGCCAAACGTCGATCGTTCCGCGACTGCCGGGAGCCACGCCGTCATTCTCCTCTGCCGCAAACGCGGAAAGACCGAGAGTAAGAACGATTGCGATCAACGTTACAGCCAACGTAAGAAGACTGATAATCCTGGTTCTTTTCATCTTGAATATCTCCTTTTAATTTGTTATCAGAATAATTTTAGCACACTTCCCTGCAAATTGTATGACAATTGTCCTTTAATATATGACGAATATCCATATCCTTCGCACGCGTGCCTTAAATAAATGATAGCACGGTATTTTTCGCTTTTCAACCGCTTTTCCCTATTTTTATAGGGAAAAAATTCTTTTTAAGCAGAAAACGTAAAATTACCAAAACCGACTTCGTTCATTGTGCACAAAACGAAAATAAACTCCGCAACTTTCGGTTGCATTGGGTTGACTTTTTGATCTTCTTGATCTATAATCAAATAGGGAAATTTTTAGCACTCATTTCAAAAACCGGAAACGGAGGAATCAAATGTCAAATATGTTCATAAACACGAGGGCGGTAAGCCGAAAGATCGTCGGTGATCTTAAGGCGTTCGGCGGAATTTACTCGATCCTCATTCAGCTCGTATATATAGCCTTTTTGGTATATTCCTTATGCACGGGGCGAGGCTTTTTCGCGGTAAACATTACCCTTATCGCGCTTTCATCTCTCTTCTTTGCGTTTCTCACCGTCACCTTCGTCAAGCGCGACTTCTTCTCGCAGGAGCACAAAAGATCGATAAAGCACGCCGTTCGCATAATCTCTCTATCGGTCAAGGCGGTATCTCTTTACATAACTATGTACGGTATCCACGTTGCAGTGTCAGAAATTAACACGGTATCCATCCTTTTTGCAGTTTTTATGGTATTTGCATGGCTTTGCGGAGCTCTTCTTGAGATAATGAGATTCGTTGTCGAAAGATACACCTCGCTTATGACCTCCGCGCTTTCAAAGGACGTTGAGCCCTTCGTAAAGGTCTATAAAAGAGTTACCTTCAAGGGCTACGACGGACGCAAGGAGCTTGACGCTGATACGGACGTAGATAAAATAACGGACGAATACAAAAAGGAGCTCAGCGTTAAGGAGGCATCAAGGAAGGCTCTTCGCGAGGCAGAAAAGCTCATCGAACGTGAAAAGAAGCGCACCGCCGCCAAGGAAAAGCGCGCCGCCGCCAAAGAAAAGCGCACCACGGCAAAAGAAAAGCGCACCACGGCAAAAGAAGAGCGCGCCACGGCAAAAGAAGAGCACGCCGCCGCCAAAGAAGAGCGCGCCACGGCAAAAGAAAAGCATTCGACTGTAAAATCAAAGCTCACCTCACTTTTCAAAAAGAAGAAAGAGGACGAGCAGGAAAAGAGGGACGAAGAGACAAACGCGGAAAATTAACTCTCGGCACCTTCGATCAAAATCAAAAAAAGAGAGAACGCTTGATGCGAGCCAAAGGGCAAAACGCCCGACGGCTTTCGCTACGTTCTCTCTTTTTATTTTTGCGGTCCCACTCGTCTATCGGAGAGGCGCCAAGGTGTTATACGGTCGGCTTAAGAGCCCGACCTTCCTCTCTTCCGAAACAGCTTATTACTAATTAAGATTAAGCTGTCTTATGTAGTGGAATATATACTGCTGAGCCACGCCGGCGTATTTTCCGAGCGCCTTGTGATCGAGGCTTCCTCCAAAATATTCGTCGATCGCGCGCTTCATCCAAACGTCTATCGGAAAGGCTTCAAGGTTCGAAAATGCAAACAAAGATGTACAAGAAGCGACCTTTTCGCCCACTCCCTTGACCTTCATAAGCTCGCCGAGTGTAAAATCGTACGACGATCTTTTGATAATTTCATCAAAGGAAATTTCACCGCCCGTCACCTTGAGGGCGGCATCGGTGAGATACTTATATCTGAAGCCGGGATGCGACGGCAAGAGCTTTTCGGGATCCTCAGAAACGGCTTCTGCACTCGGGAAGGTATAGCACGCTCCGCACAAGGAGCAAGCATCCGTGTTAAGAGCTCCGCCGGTGCACAATTCCTGTGCCGCCGCAGGACACGCGGAAAGTCCGCGGGCAAGAGCAAGATTTTCACCGTATGCGGAGGATATAGCTCTTATGATCTTCTTGATTCTCGGTATGTTATTGTTCTGCGATATTATGAATGAGAAAAGCGTTTCCCAAGGCTCCTGCTTCAGTATTCTGATACCCGACGCCGCCTCTGCCGCCTCCTTAAGAAAGTCCGAATCCGTGTGAGATAAAACGTCGTTTTTTATCTCTTCATAGTCCACGTCAAGCGCGAAATACGGAACGCAGATATCCTCGAATTCCCTCTCGGTAACACCGTAAAAAATAAGCTCGTCTCTGTTTCTCTGCCCAACGAAGATCAATACTCTTCCGACGACAGTCATATACTCAACGTAGCCGGGATATTCCTCCCCGACGGCGTTATTCTTGCCCGACTCGGACGGTGAAAGCTTAACGAATCGGAAGCACTGACCGCATTCGAGCGTATCGGAGAGCGAATAATTGCCGAGTCCCTCGACTAAAATGGCCTCTCTTGAACATATTTTTATTGGTTTTTTGGTAAACATTTTGCCCTCTCCCCCTTGAAAATGCGGTTTTTATAGTGTATAATAATGTCGAAGTATTATATTTTAAATTATTTTAACATATTTTCGCGCTTTTTTCAATACCCGCGCGAAGAAATTCAAGCGAACGTAAAGCAGAGAGGAGCTCTCAGTTGGAACAGATTTTCACCATACCTGTCAACGAGGAATTTGACGCCGCAAGAAACGACGTCTCCAAGGGTTGTCCGTTCTGCAGACTTTACAGAAGACTGCAGAGAGACGAGATAGATATAATCCTCGGCGCATCCATGATGGAGCCCGATATAAGAATGAAGACGAACGAGGAGGGCTTTTGCAATAAGCACTTCGGTATTATGCTCGGCAGAAAGCGTATGCTCGGTATGGGACTTATGCTTGAGAGCCATTTGCCCGAGGTCAAGAAAAAGCTATCCAAAAGAGCTATCCTGAAGGATCCCTCGGCACCGAGCCTCGCGCTTCTCTCACAGCTCAACGATAACTGCTACGTTTGTAACAGAATTGACAAGAACCTCACCGCGATGATCTCCACTGCGGTATATCTCTATGAGAACGACGAAAACGAATTCCGCGATAAATTCAAGGATCAGCCTTATTTTTGTCTGCCTCATTACGCGAAAATGATCTCCTACGCCTCGAAGAAAATGAACAAAAGACTGTTCTCCGAATTCTTCGACAAGGCAGAAAGCATAGAAGAAAAATATATCGAGACTCTTACGGGTGACGTCAGTTGGTTTTGCAAAAAATTCGACTACCGATACGACGAGGAGCCGTGGTATAACTCCAAGGATTCGATTCCCCGCGCGATCAAGTTTTTGACCGGCTCCGAGGAGGACGAAGAAGAGAAAGGACGGATAAGTCTTATATGATAATTGAAAAGATCGAGATAAAAAGCTTTGGTCAGCTCACCGATATGGTTCTCGAGTTCTCCGATAAGATAAACATCATCGAGGGACAGAACGAGGCGGGAAAGAGCACCATTGCCGCATTTCTTAAGTATATGCTCTACGGCTTTGAGGCAACCGAGGGCAAGGACTCGATAGGCGAGCGCAAGAAAAGAATAAACTGGAACACAGGCATTGCAGAGGGCTCTATGACCGTCTCCGTAGGCGGAAAAAGATATCTCATCAATCGCTCCACCGTTCAGGTAGACTCCGGCGCGAGAACCACCTATAAGGAGGACTCCTCTATCATAGACCTTGAGAGCGGAACCCCTGCGTTCGGAAAAATGCCTGCGGGCGAGGTCTTCTTCGGCGTTGACAGAGAGCTCTTCGAGAACACCGCCTTCTTAGGTCAGGTCGGAGACGCTTCTATCTCCGAGGGCTCTGTAAAGACGGCTATTGAAAACATTCTCTTCTCCGGAAGCGAAAAGATAAACACCCAAAGAGCCGCGAACAGAATAGCCGAAAAAATGGAAACGATCCTCCACCCCGGTAACACCGGCGGTGCGATCATGGATCTTATAAAGAAGCAGGACGAGCTCAACGAAAAGCTCAGAGCCACCGACGAGGACAACAAAAAGATCCTCGCAAAGGAGGCGGAGCTCCATGAGATCAAGATGAAGAAAAAGGAAGCCGAGGACAGATGTGCGGGACTTTCCGAGCTTGACGCCTGCTATTGCAACGTAAAGATCATCCAGTCCTTTGACGAGCTCCACACCTACGAGGAGGATCTCGAGGCAAAGACCGAGGCTTATAACGATTTCATATACAAAAACACCGTCAATAATTTCGTTCCCACGAACGATTATCTCACGGATATCGCACTCGCAAAGCGCACCGTTGACGACTCCTACAGACACCTTGAGGATGCCGAAAGAGCGTACAGTAAGGAGCGCAGTGCGGTAGGTATCACCAAGGAGATCGAGGGCTACATACAGCTCTCCGACACCTACGGTGGCGAGGATAAGCTCCGCGATACCGTCAGTGGCTTCTCCTTAAACAAGCTCAAGTGCCTCTTCGGTGGCATTGCGGCTCTTCTCGTTGCTATAGCGGCAATCGTCGTTATCGCCGCGGCTCCCTCTCTTAAGCCCGTTGCAAAGGTGTTCCTCGGAATTCTTTCTGCGGCAGCGTTTGGCGGAGCAGGCTTCCTCTCGTATCTCTACGTCGGTGCCTTCCGCGGTCTTGATAAGCTCTGCCGTGAATTCGGAACGGACAATCCCGAGGACCTTAAGAGCAAGATCAGCGTTATCGCATCCGCACGCGCTAAGCGCGACGCACTTATAAGCAGCACCGAAAGCGCGCGCCTTTCTCACGAAACGGCAAGAAGCGAGCACGAGGCGGCTAAGGCGGAGCTCTCGAGGATCGCATCCAGATGGAGCGAAACTCCCGTTCCGACCGATGCGGCTTCCCTTAACGCGCTTGACGAAAGAGTTCGCGCGTTCCTTCACAGGAGAACCTCTCTTCTCGAAGAGAAGACTCGCGTTGAGATCGCGGTAAAGGAGATAAGACGCTCCCTCTCCGACAAGAGCGAGATAGAAATAAGAGGCAAGGTTCCCCCGCTCAAGAGAAAGGTCATCTCCGAGATCGACCACGACGCTATCCTCTCCAGCATCGAGGAGGCTAACGCCATCATCAGAGAGCAGGAGAGACTTTCCTTCAACGTAGAAAGCGAGCTTGCGGATCTTAAGCTCAGAGCACGCGATCCCGGTGAGCTTTACTCCAAGATACAGGCTCTTGATACCAAGATAGCGGAGCTCGGCGCAAAGCACAAGGCTTATTTCGTTGCCCTCAAGGCTATCGAAAGCGCGTCGGACAATCTTCGTGACGAGATAGCTCCGAGACTTAGCGAGGTTGCCACCAAGCTCCTCTCCGTAATGACCGATAAAAAATATACCGCGCTCGAGGTGGATCCCGGACTTAAGGTAAGCTTTACCTCCGGTGACGGTAAGGAAAAATCCATAGATTATCTTTCGGGCGGAACGAGAGACCTTGCGTACGTTGCCGTGCGTATGGCTCTTATAGATATGCTTTACACCGAAAAGCCCCCCATCTGCTTCGACGAGACCTTTGCAAATCAGGACAACGCGAGAGCGAGTGCTATGATGAGAGCGGTCAAGGAGCTTGGCGAGGAGGGCTATCAGAGCTACGTCTTCACCTGCCGTCAGAGAGAGGCGGTAATTGCCTCGGAGATACAGCCGAGAACGGCTATCTTCAAGCTTTCCATAGGCCTCGACTGATCGCACTGACACCCTATTACAACACACAAGAGGTGCTTATATGAAAAGAATTCTTCTCGTCGGAAGCGCAAATATGGATCTTTCGATGAACGTGTATAAAATGCCCTCTCAGGGCGAAACTCTCCTTGACGACGGAGGCGTTGCCTACACCCCCGGCGGAAAGGGAGCAAACTCCGCCGTAGCATTTGCAAAGCTCGGTGCAGAGGCAGTTTTCTGCACGAAGCTCGGCCGCGACGCTCACGGTCAGAGGCTTTACACCTACTATAAGGAGTGCGGCATCAACACCTCGTATATCAAGGTCGATCCCGACTCTCCCACCGGACTCGCGGTAGTTATCAAGGAGGCGGACGGCTCCAACAGAATAATAGTTTATCCCGGAGCGAACAAGACTCTTAACAACGATAACGTTATCGAAGCATTCGGCTCGCGCCCCGACGCTCTCTATATCGGCTTTGAGATACCCTTCAATATGGCGGTTGCCGCGGCTAAGATAGCTCACGCAAACAACGTTCCGATCTTCGTTGACGCCGCTCCCGCATCCAAGGAATACACCCTCGAGGCTCTTCCCGAGGTTGAGATATTCTCTCCCAACGAGACCGAGACCTTCGAATACACGGGCGTTATGCCCACGGGCACCGACAGCTGTCTTAAGGCGGCTTACTCGCTCTTCCAGAAGGTCAAGGCAAAATACATAGTTATAAAGCTCGGCTCAAGAGGTGCGTTCTTCTTTGACGGAAAGCACTTCGACCTTATCCCCGCTTACAGAGCCGACGAGGTCGTAGACACAACTGCGGCAGGAGACACCTTCACCGCGGCTATGACCATCGAATATCTTCGCTCCGCAAACATCAGAGAGGCTATAAAATACGGCGCGGCGGCAGCTGCCATCTCGGTTTCGAGAAGGGGTGCTTCGACCTCCGTTCCCACCGCTGACGAGGTAAGAGACTTCCTCGCAAAGCGCGGATAAAATTAAAAGCTCAAATATTCATTTGATAAAGGAGCCGTGTTCCATATACGGAGAAAAATATGAATTACGAAATTCAGCAGGTATTCTTCCCATCGGGTGACGGAAAGACCGCCATTGCCGCAAGAATATACACTCCAAAGGACGTAAAGATCAAGGGTGTTCTTCAGATCTCACACGGTATGAAGGACCATATAGAGCGATATGAAATACTCGCCGAGGCTCTCACCAAGGAGGGCTACGTCGTTGCGGGTAACGACCATCTCGGCCACGGAAGAACGGCTAAGGATAAGTCCGACCTCGGCTTTTTTGCCGAGCACGACGCGATCAACGTCGTTCTTTACGATCTTCACTCAATGAACAAGCTCTTGAGAAGCCGTTTTCCCGAATTCAAGCCGGTGCTTCTCGGACATAGCATGGGCTCGTTCCTATCAAGGCTTTACGTTAACAAATATCCCCACACGATATCGGGCCACGTTATACACGGCACGGGCGGTCCTATGGGCATAGCACTCCCATTAGGCAAGGCTCTCGTTAACACGTCCATACTCTTCAGAGGAAAAAGAGGATATTCGAAGCTTATCGCAAATATGGCGTTTATGGGATATAACTCAAAATTCCCGAAATCCGAGGGCGAATGCGCTTGGCTCACGCGTGACGTGGAGCGCGTAAGCGGTAGTGACAGAAACGAATATACGACCTTCCCCTTCTCTGTATCGGCTTACAGAGACCTCTTTAACATGGTAGGTCTTTCCAATTCTAAAAAGTGGTTCAGCTCCTATCCGAAGGAGCTTCCGACTCTCGTTATGAGCGGAGATATGGACCCGGTAGGAGGCTACGGCAAGGGCCCCTCTTACGTTTACAAGCATCTTCTTATGGCGGGGATCTCCGACGTTACGCTAAGGCTCTACGAGGGTGCTCGCCACGAGCTCTTCAACGAGACCTGTCGCGAGGAGGTATTCTCCGACCTTACGGATTGGCTTTCGGGAGTGTTTAAATGATACACGCTATAGCACTTACCGGCCCGACGGCATCGGGAAAGACCGCCCTTTCCTTAGGGATAGCGGAGGCTCTCGGATGCGAGATCATCTCTCTTGACTCCATGCAGATATACAAGTATATGGATATCGGTACTGCAAAGGCAACGAAGGAGGAAAGAGCACGCGTGCCGCACCATATGGTAGACTTTCTTTCGCCGAGCGAAAGCTTCAGCGCAAAGGCTTATAAGGATATGGCTATGCGATGCGCTAAGGATATCGTGGAAAGAGGCAAGATCCCTCTCTTCGTTGGAGGCACGGGGCTTTATCTTTCAACCCTCGTCCGTCCCGATTGCGAGGAGCCACCCGAATCGGATCCCGAATATCGCAAAAACATAGAAGAAACGCTGACCGATGAAAGCAAAAGGATCGAGCTTCACGAAAGGCTTCGACAAATAGACCCAAGATCTGCGGAAAGCGTACATTATAATAATACCAGGCGAGTTATACGCGCCCTTGAGATCTTCGACGCTACGGGAAAAACTAAGACCTATTTCGACGATCTCACTAAAAGAAAAAACGACGAGCTCTCCTTAACTCACGTCACGCTCGATTTTCACGAAAGAGAAAACCTCTACGGCAGAGTGGACGCGAGAGTCGATATAATGCTTAAGGAAGGGCTTATAGAGGAGATAGAGGATCTGCTTCAGCGCGGATTTCTTTCCCCCGAAACCACCGCCGCGCAGGCCATCGGCTATAAGGAGCTTATCGGTGCCATAAAGGGCGAAAAAACGCTCGAGGATGCCACTGAGGAGCTTAAGCAGTATTCGAGAAACTACGCCAAGCGTCAGCTGACGTGGTTCAGAAACACCGCCGATAAGATCTCCGTCCACGTTGACACCGAGGACGGTAAAATGCGCTCGTACGACGAGCTCCTCGGAGAATGCGTCTCTATTTTCGCAAAGGCTCTTAGCGGTGCCGACGATCAGGCTTGATCTTTTAAGCAAGCTCAAATCTCGGAAAAACTCTTAATTATGCAAACAAAAATTTACAAAAAAAGGAATGAACTATTATGAAAGCTTCAGAACTCAAAAAACTTATACTTGACGGCGGTCTTGAAAAGTATTCAAACCTTTATGCCGACACCAAGGCTCAGGAAGAGAGATTCGCAGCTGCTCTTGACTCCTTCATCGAGCTTTACGGTGATGAGGACGACGAGGTAGGCATCTTCTCCGTTCCCGGCAGAAGCGAGATCTCCGGTAACCACACCGACCACAACAGAGGTTGCGTGCTTGCAGGTGCTATCGACAGAGATATTATTGCTGTTGCATCCAAGAACACCGACGGTAAGGTAAACTTCAAGTCCGAGGGTTATCCCAAGATATCCATCGACCTCTCCGACATTGACGAGCCCGACAATTTTGAGAACTATTCCTCCGCGGCTCTTATCGCAGGTCTTGCAAAGGGCTTCACCAACTCCTCCTACTCCATCGGCGGCTACAATGCTTACGCTACCACCGAGGTTCTTAAGGGAAGCGGTATCTCCTCCTCTGCGGCATTCGAGGTCATGATCGGAAACATCTTCAACTACCTCTACAACGACGGCACCGTATCCAACATTGAGATCGCAAAGCTTTCTCAGTACTCCGAGAACGTTTACTTCGGTAAGCCCTGCGGACTTATGGACCAGATGGCGTGTGCGGTAGGCGGATTCGTTTACATAGACTTTGAGGATCCCAAGAACCCCATCGTTGATCCCATTGCATTCTCTCTCACCGATGCAGGCTATTCTCTTTGCATAGTTAACACCGGCGGAAACCACGCAGACCTTAACGACGACTACGCTTCCGTTCCCTATGAAATGAAGGCAGTTGCAAAGGCACTCGGTCAGGATGCGCTTCGCGGATTAACCGAGGCAGATATCATCAAGAGCATCCCCGCGCTTCGCGAGACTCTCGGTGACAGAGCTATCCTTCGTGCTCTCCACTTCGTAAGAGAGAACGACAGAGTAGGTACCATCAGAGCGGCTCTTAAGAATTCCGACGTTAAGGCATTCCTTAGCGGAATCCTCGCTTCCGGTGCCTCCTCCTTCAAGTTCCTTCAGAACGTATTCACCACCATCAACGTTAAGGAGCAGGGACTTTCTCTCGCTCTCGCTCTCGCAGAGGGCTACCTTGACGGTAAGGATTGCGCTTGGCGTGTTCACGGCGGCGGATTCGCAGGAACCATTCAGGTCTTCATCAAGAACGAGTACGTTGACGGCTTCGTTGCACTTATGGACTCCGTATTCGGAGAGGGCGCGGCTATGAATCTCAAGATCCGCCCCGTCGGTGCAACAAAGCTTTTCTAATTCCAAATTCGGATCTTTAAGCAAAGTCTCTTCCTTTTAATTTTATATGCTAACGTAACAGCCGTAAAGCCCCAAGCCTTACGGCTGTTTTTATTCTCCTCCCCGCCACCCAATCAACGCGAAGCGTTGCATATCACCAACGCAAAGCGTTGTATATCATCAATGCGGAGCGTTGTATATCATCAACGCAAAGCGTTGCATATCACTACGTCGAGCGAACGCAAACGGGAAAAGATGCCTCCACAGTACCCTCGGCGAGATCCTTTTGAGCAGATTTTTTCGCTTGTGTCCCGAAGGCGTAATTACCTACATTGAGCGGATGCAAACGGGAAAAGATGCCTCCATAGTACCCTCGGCGAGATCCTTTTGAGCAGATTTTTTCGCTTGTGTCCCGAAGGCGTAGTTACCTACGTCGAGCGGACGCAAACGGAAAAAGATGCCATAAGGATCTCGCCGAAGAGGTGTACGATTTATTGGACACCCCATATATTATAATATAGGTGTAAAACGAAGATCGCTATCAAAAAAATAGCATACCAAAACACGAAAGGATCACCGATATGGCAACGAAAAAGGCAGCGCAGGACAAGGCTCCCGCAAACGATAAAAAGGCCGCTCTTGAGACGGTCATGGCAAGAATAGAAAGAGAGTGTGGAAGAGGCTCTATTATGCGCCTCGGAGAAAATTCCTCTCTCAACGTTTCCGCAGTTTCTACAGGCTCTCTCGCTCTCGACTTTGCACTCGGAGTAGGAGGAATCCCGAGAGGAAGAATCACCGAGATCTTTGGCCCCGAATCCTCAGGTAAGACCACCATCGCGCTCCACGTTATCGCGGAGGTTCAGAAGCAGGGCGGTACCGCGGCGTTCATCGACGCGGAGCACGCGCTCGATCCCGTATACGCAAAGAAGCTTGGCGTTGACATCAACGAGCTTCTCGTTTCTCAGCCCGATTGCGGAGAGCAGGCTCTCGGCATCGCGGAGACTCTTGCAAACTCAGGCGCGATCGATATTATCGTTATCGACTCCGTTGCCGCTCTCGTTCCCCGTCAGGAGATCGAGGGAGATATGGGCGCGTCTCACGTTGGCGTTCAGGCACGTCTTATGTCTCAGGCAATGAGAAAGCTTATGGGTACCATCGCAAAGTCCAACACTATCGTTATCTTCACCAACCAGCTTCGTGAGAAGGTTGGCGTTATGTACGGCAACCCCGAGGTTACCCCCGGCGGCCGTGCACTTAAATTCTACGCATCCGTTCGTATAGACGTTCGCCGCTCCGAGTCTCTTAAGAACGGCTCCGAGGTCATCGGATCTCACACCAAGTGTAAGGTCGTTAAGAACAAGGTTGCGCCTCCCTTCAAGGTTGCGGAGTTTGATATACTCTACGGCTCGGGAATTTCCAAGTCCTCCGAGATCATCGATATGGCTATCCAACTCGATATAATTGAAAAGAGCGGTGCTTGGTTCTACTTTGACGGTGACAGACTCGGTCAGGGTAAGGACAACGTAAGAAAGCTTATCGAGGGCAACGCAGAGCTTATGGATAAGCTTGAAGCTCTCGTTCGCGAGAAGGCTAAGTCCGCGCTTCTTGACGAGGACGGAATGCTTGACGGTGCAGACGAGGACGACTTCGAGCTTGAAGACTTCGGTGACGAGGTATAATTTCGGTGAGCTGTAAAATACTTTCGGTTGGCGCGAAGGAGGGTAAAACGCCCCTCGTCGTTATAACCGCACTCACGGACGGTAAAAAACAAAAATACGTTATCAGCGAGGGGACATACCGAGAGATTGGCTGTCCCCTTTCGGGCGAGGAGATAAGCTCGGAAGATCTATACACTCTCGCCTTTGAGGACGAGAAAAGACGGGCTCTTCAAAAGTCCTTGAACGTTCTCTCCTTCGCGGATAACAACAGGCGCGCGCTCACGCAAAAGCTTCTTCGCGCAGGATTCTCGCGCGAGGCGGTCGACTACGCTCTTAAGGAATGCGTTATGCTCGGCTACGTGGACGAGGACAGACAGGCGGAGCGTCTCGTCACGAAATACGCCTCAGAGCTTCTCGGCCCCTATAAGATCACGGCAAAGCTCGCGGCAAAGTACTATTCCAAGTCAACCGTCACCAAGGCTATGCGACGCCTTGAGGAGCGCGGAGAGCTCGATTTCAAGAGGAACAGGGCAGAGCTTCTTTCCTTAAAGCTTGGCGAGGATGCCGCTTACGACGAGAAAATGAAGCTCTTATACAAATACGGATACTTAAGATAAGGAGAGTGTTATGGTAAGAAGATTTATAAGCTACTACAAGCCGTACCGCCTGCTTTTTGCGTTGGATATGGCTGCCGCAATAATTATCGCGGCGTGCAATCTCGTATACCCCTCGGTCGTAAAAAACATCATCAATAAATACGTTTTCGAGGACACCCCCAAAACGATGCTTATCTTTGCCGCGGTGCTCTTCGGAATTTACGTTATCAAGGCCGCCTGCACCTACGTCGTGAGCTATCACGGTCACATTATGGGCATCAAACTCCAAAGAGATATGAGGCGCGATCTTTTCAAAAAATATCAGTCTCTTTCCACCTCCTTCTACGACGAAAACAAAACGGGTGACCTTCTCACCCGAATGGTCAACGACCTTTTCGAGGTTTCCGAGCTTGCTCACCACGGCCCCGAAAATCTTATTTTAGCGATCCTTATGTTTGCAGGAACCTTCGCTATTCTTATAACCATCGATCTTTACCTCACCCTTATCGTTATAGCTATAGTTCCCTTCCTCGTTGCCGCAACGATTATATCAAGGCGCGGTATGAAAAACGCAATGAAGAGCTACCGCAAGCAGACCGCGGTCATAAATTCCACTCTTGAAAATTCGCTCACGGGAATAAGAGAGACCAAGGCGTACGCAAGAGAGCATTACGAAATAGAAAAGTTTGCAGAGTCTAACGGACTCCTCGCCGCGCTTCGCTCGAAGGCTATGCACTATATGGCATCGTACGAAACGGTTATGGCGTTCATATCCGATTTTCTTTACTTTATCATCGTTCTCGCAGGCGGCCTTTTCTTCTTCAACGGAAGAATAGATGCAGGCGAGTTTGCGGCGTTCATTCTTTATATAGGAATGTTCTTAACGCCCATACAGAAGATAACCTTCCTCTTCGAGCAGTTCCAGGAGGGTATGACGGGCTTCTCAAGATTCTGTGAGGTCATGGAGGTCGAGGAGGAGAACGATAGCGGAACTGAGATCCTCACCTCAGTCAAGGGAGACGTTGAATTCTCCGACGTTACCTTCTCCTACGCATCCGCAAAGGAAAAGCTCATCGTATCGGGACTTAACCTTTCGATCCCGAGCGGTAAGACTGTGGCTCTCGTAGGCCCCTCCGGCGGCGGTAAAACCACGCTTTGCAATCTTATCCCCCGACTTTACGACGTTGACGGCGGTAAGATAACGATAGACGGCAGAGACGTTCGCGATTTTACTATGAGATCGCTTCGCTCGTCGATAGGTATGGTATCTCAGAACGTATTCCTCTTTGACGGAACCATAAAGGAAAACATTGCCTACGGAGACCCCGAGGCAAGCGACGAAAGAATAATCGAGGCGGCAAAGAACGCCAATATCCACGACTTTATCACCTCGTTACCGTCAGGCTACGACACCGAGGTCGGAGAGCGCGGGATCAAGCTCTCAGGCGGTCAGCGTCAGCGCGTGGCTATTGCGCGAGTGTTCCTTAAGGATCCCTCGATCCTCATTCTTGACGAGGCTACGAGTGCTCTTGATAACGTAACCGAGATGCAGATACAAAGATCGCTTGAGGAGCTCTCAAAGGGACGAACGGTCCTTGTCGTTGCTCACAGACTTTCAACGGTCAAAAATGCGGACAAGATCGTGGTTATTGACAAGGATGGTATAATAGAAGAGGGGACACATTCCGAGCTCGTTGATCTTGGCGGAGAATACGCTAAGCTCTATCTCGCAAGTCAAAGGAGCCTTACCCTCAACAAATCACTCTGACGGCTTAAGAGCGCACGGCGTTTCCGTACCGTCAGTGCCACCAACGATATGCAAAACGGTAAAATATGAACACTGAAACACTCAATAATCACAAAATGGGCATACGGGACAGCCTGCCTATAGCGTTCGGATATCTGACGGTCTCCTTCGCATTCGGCATCCTCGCCTCGTCTTACGGCTTTTCCATTTCCGAGGCAGTCTTAATATCGATACTGAATCTCACGTCGGCAGGACAGCTCGCGGCATTGCCCATAATATCGGGCGGAGGCGGATATATCGAGCTTGCTATGACCGAGCTTCTTATAAATCTTCGCTATTCGCTTATGTCAATATCACTCTCGCAACGCTTTGACAAAAAGATAAAAGCGCGTGATAAGCTTTATCTCGCCTTCACTCTTACGGACGAGATATTTGCCGTAGCCATTGGAAAAAGGCGTACGCTCGGCAAAAAATTTCTCGTTTCGCTCGTTATCCTTCCCATAATAGGCTGGACTCTCGGAACCTTCATCGGTGCTCTTGCGGGCAATTTCCTGCCCCCGATATTAACGAACACCCTTGGCGTTTCGATGTACGCAATGTTTATCGCGATACTCGTACCCGTGATAAAAAAAGAACGCCCGATCCTCATCTCTGTTCTTGCAAGCATCACGCTCTCCTGCCTTTTCAAATTCGCACCCATCTTAAATTTAGTTCCCGACGGATTCGTTATCATAATATGCGCCCTCAGTGTAAGCGTTGTTCTCGCGCTTCTCTTCCCCATCTCCACGGAGGACTCGAACGAAAGATTTGAGGAGGCGTTTGACGTATGAATTTAAGCTTCACCGAATTTCTCGTTTACGTTGGCATAATGGCAGGAGTGACCTATCTTTTAAGACTCCTTCCGATGCTCTTCTTAAGGAAGAGGATAACGAACGTATTTATCCGCTCTGTTCTTTATTACATACCGTATTCGGTTCTTGCCGTTATGACGGTCCCCGCGATCTTTTTCGCAACGCCCCATCTCATAACGAGCACCGTAGCATTCTTATGTGCGGTAACTCTCGCATATTTCGGCTATAGCCTCCTTATTGTTGCATCGGGAAGTGCCGTTGCCGTCTTCATCTGCGAGCTCATTTTTATGCTGATATAAACAACTGAAAAATTAAGGTGCAAGCCGACGAAATCTCGGCTTGCACCTTAATTTTATTCATTTTTGAAAACAATTGTTTACAAAATCTCTCCGTACGTCATATCTCCGTAGGTGGGAACGGGCCAATATTCACGGCTCGTTATCTCCTCAAGACCGTCAACGTAAGAGCGAAGCTCCTCCATCGCCCAGCTTACCTCACGGCAGTAGAAGAAGGCTGCCTCCTCGGTAGACTCGATAGACGCCGCCTGCGCCTCAAGTGCGGAAAGCTTTCTCTGTGCGGAATAAGCGTTCGAAAGAAGCCTCGAAAGTCTTTCGATATGTGCGCGCTCGTTATCGATATTAACGCTCGGCATAAGCTTAACGAGATTGTTCATAGAAGCGGAAAGATCACCGAGGTACTTATTGACCGCGGGAATATAATCGCGCATTGCCATCTCAAGCATGGTCTTTGCCTCGATATTCTTGATCTTTCTGTAGTTAGCAAAGTATATCTCACGGCGAGAGCGGATCTCAACGCGGCTCATTACTCCGAACTTTTCGAAGAGCTCAACGTTCTTCTCATCGTCAAAGTGCTCGTAAGCCTCAGGAGAGGTCTTGAAGTTGGAAAGTCCTCTTTCCTTAGCCTCCTTTTCCCACTCCTCAGAGTAGGAGTTTCCTGAGAAGAGGATCCTCTTATGCTTAGTGAAGGTATCCTTGATCATCTTATCGAGATCGCTCTCAAAGTTCTCGGACTTCTCAAGCACGTCTGCAAAGTCGGAGAAGGATTTTGCAACTGCAGTATTTAACACGGTATTGGCCATAGCTATATTCTGCGAGGAGCCAACCATTCTGAATTCGAACTTATTTCCCGTAAACGCGAAGGGCGAGGTTCTGTTTCTGTCGGTGTTATCGCGCTTGATGGCGGGCACGGTCTTGCTTCCGAAGGACATATAATTGCTGTTAGGATTACGGAACTCGGTTCCCTCTACTATCGAATTAACGAGAGTATCGAGCTCGTCTCCAAGGAAGATGGAGATAATGGCAGGGGGTGCCTCGTGACCTCCGAGACGGCAATCGTTACCTGCGGTAGCGGCAGAAATTCTCAAAAGATCCTGATACTCGTCAACCGCCTTCATAACTGCGGCAAGCATCAAAAGGAAGGACTTGTTGTCTTTCGGAGACTTGCCGGGCTTAAGAAGGTTCTTTCCGGTGTCGGTTCCGAGTGACCAGTTGTTATGCTTACCCGATCCGTTAATGCCTGCAAAGGGCTTCTCTGCGAGAAGGCAAGCCATACCGTACTTGGGAGCCAAACGCTTCATGCACTCCATCGTAAGAAGGTTGTGGTCGGTAGCAATATTCGTCGTATGATAAACGGGCGCAAGCTCGTGCTGAGCGGGAGCCGTTTCGTTATGCTTGGTCTTTGCGGAGATACCGAGCTTCCAAAGCTCAACGTCAAGCTCGTGCATATACTCGCTGACTCTCGTGGGGAGGGTTCCGAAATAGTGATCCTCAAGGTCCTGTCCCTTGACCGCGGAGGCTCCGAAGAGCGTTCTTCCGCAGTAGAAGAGGTCGCGTCTTGCCTTGAAGTCCTCCTCTTTAATGAGGAAATATTCCTGCTCCGCACCAACGGTCGCGGTTACTCTTCTCGTTTCCGTGTCACCGAAAAGTCTTACTATTCTGAGTCCCTGAGTGCTTACCGCATCCATAGAGCGAAGTAAGGGAGTCTTAGTATCGAGAGCCTCTCCGGTGTAGGAGCAGAAGGCTGTGGGAATATAAAGGGAGCCGTCCTTAACGAAGGCGTAGGATGCGGGGTCCCAAGCGGTGTATCCGCGCGCCTCGAAGGTAGCTCTGAGTCCGCCCGAGGGGAACGACGATGCATCGGGCTCACCCTTTATAAGAACCTTGCCCGAGAACTCCATTATAGCTTTTCCGTGCTCACCGGGGGTGAGAAAGGCGTCGTGCTTCTCTGCGGTGACTCCCGTCAGAGGCTGGAACCAGTGCGTAAAATGTGTCGCACCGAGCTCGATTGCCCAATCCTTCATAGCGGATGCAACGGTATCTGCGATACCGGGATCTATTTCCTTTCCTGCCTCTATAGTGTTAAGAAGCGATCTGTAAACGTCATCGGGAAGACGCTCTCGCATAACCTCTTCGTTAAAAACGAGAGAGCCGAATAATTCCGGAACGTTGATCTTTTCCATACCGATCCTACCTTTCAAAGTGTAACTCTCAAATCTAAAGCTTATATTTTATGGTATTAGTATACATTATATAGAGTCTGATGTCAAGACGAATTTTCACCAAAAAAACGCATTTTCCCCGAAAAAAGAAATACAAAATGTTAAATACTCTCACTTGACTTTTATTCTCAATGGGTGTATAATAGATAAGTATTACTAAAAACGGGCGATCGGACAACGGAAATTTGCCGTGCCCTTTATAAAGGATCTTAAATGTATTATATAACTCTCGACCTCGAGTGGAACCAGGCATACGCTCAAAAGGCGCTCGCAGTTCAGCGTCAGCTTTGCTCAAGGCTTCGCGGAGAGGTCATACAAATAGGAGCTGTCAAGCTCAACGAAAATATGCAGCCCTGCGGCTCGTATCAGGTCATAATAAAGCCGAGATACTTCAAAAAGCTCCACAGACACGTCAGTGAGCTTACGGGTATCACTCAGGATATGATAGACATAGGAACTCCTCTCACCGAGGCGGCGGCAAGCTTTAAGAAATGGTGCGGAAACGATTTCGTATTTCTCACCTGGGGCCCCGACGATATTCCTATGCTCAAGGAGAATTTCCACGTTAACGGCCTTGATTCCAAGTGGGCAGAAAAGGTCTACGACCTTCAGATAATCTTCAACAGACAGACCGACGGTGCGGGTAAGCAACGCTCCCTCGAATACGCTATGGAATACTTTGAGATACCTCAGAGACTCCCTGCGCACGATGCTCTTAACGACGCTTATTTCACCGCTCTCGTTGCGGCTAAGCTCGACGTAAAGAGCGGTATTGAGTTCTACAACTCCGCTCGCGCAGATCATCTTGAGGAGGGTGTTATCGGAGATGCCGATGCGGGAGACGACGGATACGTTACCATTCCCGAAATGCTCGACGACGATATCGTCCGCGCACCCATATGCCCCATCTGTAAGAAGCCTCTCACCTCTCTTGGCAAGCCCCTTCACTCAAAGGGACAGAAATACACGCTCATCTTTGAGTGCGAGAAGGACGGAGAGATGATACTTACGCTCAAGCTCCACCGCAATTTCAACGACACCTGGCGTGCTAAGCGCACTCTTGATAAGGCAACCAAAGAAAAACTTGAGGCTTACCGCTTAGGCCTTGAAAAGAGCAATATCAGGCGCAAGACCTCGCGCAAAAATAGCCGCAGTCGAAAGAAAAAGGACACGGATATCCAGAATACACCGTCCTCGGTTACCTGATATAAAGCATCCTGCGAAAGACTTTTTTGACCGCCAAAAAGACGAAAAAGCAGGCAACAAAGCCTCGTTGTTTCCATTTTTTGTACTTTTTTGGCTTTACCCCTTGCATTTCGCTTTGCACTGTGATATAATTATCGTGCAGTCGAATAGTCAATAACTATTGCTAAAGGAGGTTTTCTTATGAAATATGAAGCTCCGATATGCGAACTTGTAAAAATTGACGAACTTGATATCATCCGTACCAGCGGTGCGGCTGATAACGAAGGCACCGATACTCCTTTCATCGACGTAGGCGTTTCGGTAGGTTAATTTATTTTCGCATAAATTAAGTCCCACGTTTGGTCAACGTGGGATTTTATTTTTGTCTTTTTACGGGCTTTTAGGCGCAAAAGAACTCACCGCCCCTTCGATATTATACCTCACCGACTCACTCAGCGGCTTTACCGATAGCGTGATGTCCTTAACGGACAATCACGCATCGAGATAAATCCCTTGCGGGATTTTCGATATGCTTTTGCATTCCTCGCCAAAGGCGAGATATGTCAAAAGCGAAAGGGATTTATCTCATATCGAATTGGCGCGTAGCGACAATATATCGAGTTCGAGCGGCTGGGGTTCCCCGAAGCGAAGAATGAGCTTTGGGGGTTCGCAGCGTAGCGAGAACATATCGAGTTCATCTTTCGTGAACATATTTCACGAAAGATGAATATATCGACAGAAAGAAAAAATGAGAGCAAGAGTACAAGGAGAAATGAAGTGAACCCAAAAGTTTAGACAAAAATTAAATGTTAAGTTTGTTGCGAATGAGCTCGGTATTGCACTGGGCTCATTCCTTTTAGTTTAAGAGAAATTCTTTCGGTGTTGTAGTAATGTATGTATTCTTCTAACTTTTCAATGAATCCCCTAGGGGATTCGAATTTTTCGCCGTAATACATTTCAACTTTCAGCCTGCCGAAGAAGTTTTCCATTATGCCATTATCCATACAATTTCCTTTTCGGGACATGCTTTGAGTAATGTTATGCTCGGCAAGAAGCCTTTGGTATTCGGCATGCTGGTACTGCCAACCTTGATCAGAGTGAAACAATGGTCGTGCATCAGCAGGAAGCTTTTCAAACAATCCATTCAACATATCCCTAACCTGCTGCAAGTTGGGACTTGTAGAAATAGAGTAAGATATAATTTCACGGTTGAACATATCGAGTACAGGCGAAAGATAAACCTTTTCATCACCTATCTTAAACTCTGTAACATCAGTTGTCAGCTTTTCAAACGGCTTATCTGCATGAAAATCTCTATGTAGCAGATTTTCAGCTACCTTGCCAACCTCTCCTTTGTAGGAATGGTATTTGCCATTTTTACTCTGTTTGCCACGCAAATGAAGGAATTTCATCAGTTTTAACACTGTTTTGTGGTTAATGGGATGTCCCTTTGCTTTTAATTCGGAGCAAATCCGTCTGTAACCATATCTACCTTTGTGAATATTGTAGATTTCTAATATATCTTGTTTTTCGCTTTCGTATTTGTCTTTACCCTTCTGTTTTAGATAGTAATAGAACGTGCTTCTTGCTATCCCGGAAAGCTCTAACAAATCTTTAAGCGGATACCTTTGCCTTAGTTCAGCAATTATGAACGCTTCTTGCCGTTCTTTTGCTCTTCCGCAAGAACTAAGGCACTCAGTTTTTTTAAGTACTCTATCTCCATTCTGAGTCTTTGGTTCTCAGCAATAAGATCTTCTTCGACCTTTCGGTCAAGCTTTGGTGGGCGACCCTTTTTACATCCGTAGGATTTGCCTCTGCGTTCTTTCATAAGACCTTCGGCTCCTTCTTCCAAGAATATGCGATCCCAACGTTGAAGTGTACTTATTGCACCGCCCATGGATTTAGTTATAATTCCATATTTGTGTGCAGTTTCATAATAACTTAAACAATTCTCACGCATATCCATTATAACATGAACTTTGAACTCTGCGCTATAGTTTTTTTGTTTTTCTCCCTTTTTTCCCATAAAAAATATGCACCTCCAAAAGTGTCTAACTTTTGGGGTGCATATCA
>JBGVKA010000054.1:0-8382 GCA_045129715.1 Eubacteriales bacterium
TCTGAATTTGTAACTTAAAGCTTTCTGGATAATGTTTCATGCCTTTTCTTCCACCCATACAAAAAACCTCCTGCAGTAGATATCTCTATTCTACTACAAGAGGTCTTTTTATTCAATGTCCGTTTTTATGGGTTCAGTTCACAAAAGGAAGCTTCGCTCTTTTTCGTTTTAAGTTGAAATTTCATTGCACAAGCTCGTCGAGAGTGCCGAAGCTATATCCCATAGATCTCCAGGCGTCGATAAGCTCTGAAAGGATTTTTGCATTCGTTGACGAGGTTGGATGCAAAAGAATAACTGCGCCGTTATGCGTGTTATCGAGGATCTTTTTCCTTGAAGCCTCAACATCGGGCTGGGATCTATCGTCCCAATCGGCATAGCCGAAGCTCCAGAAAATAGTTTTGTATCCGAGCTCGTTTACCGTACGGAGTGCATCTTCACTGTATCTGCCCTCGGGAAAACGGAAATATTTTGCCATTTTCAGTCCCGTTAACTCTTCGTAGGTCCTCTCAAGTGACGTGAGATCGTTTTTTATCTCTTCACTCATGAGCTTAGACATATCCTTGTGATTCGTGGTATGGTTGCATACCGTGTGCCCCTCGTTTGCCATGCGCAAAACGAGATCGGTATTCTTCCTTATAATATGATCGAGTATAAAGAATGCCCCCGGCACGTTTTTATCCTTCAGCGTATCGAGGATCTTTTCTACGTTTCCGTTTTCATATCCTGCATCAAACGTCAGATATATCCTTTTGGTTTGCGAGGAATCGTTAAGCTTCTTATCTATATAATAAGCGTTGTATTTTTCGATAACGCAATGCTCTCGCTCAAGCTGGGGCTGTTTGTTTCCGGCGCGCCTTATATACCAGTTAACTCCGCCGTCGTGAGCCGATGCAGATACTAACGTAAAATTAAAAACGAGCGCAAAAATCAAAATCAAAGTCACGTATTTTTTCATAGCTACCTCTTAATAAGTGGGTTATATTTATTTTTTGAAGCTTTAGACCGTGTATTCTATGAAAATTAAGCAAAAAGATGAATATGCTGACACTCGGATAAAATAAATATTTCATATTAGATATAGCTTTATAATATGAAAAAAGAATACGGCACACCTCTTTTGAGATATGCCGTATTCTTTTACGATGCCGTCAGTAAAGTAACGGCTCGATTTTATTTTAAGTAACGAATTACTTATACTTGCGCTTTCTTGCAGCCTCAGACTTCTTCTTGCGCTTTACGCTGGGCTTCTCATAATGCTCTCTCTTACGGAGCTCGGAAAGAACGCCGGACTTAACGCACTGTCTCTTAAAACGACGAAGCGCGCTGTCAAGAGTTTCGTTCTCTTTTACTCTAATCTCTGCCATCTCTATTTTCCCTCCCTTCGGTTTGCGAGGAGATAATAATCTCATAAATTTACTTAAGTATTATATATAAAAAAATCGGTTTTGTCAATACGTTTTTACAAAAAATGTGAAAAGTTTTTGAAAAAATGCTCGATTTTTCGTTTTTTAACTCTCAACAGTGCGTTTTGCCGCCCAAACCGTGTTTTGCATAAGCATAGATATGGTCATAGGACCTACACCGCCGGGCACGGGGGTAATAAGGGATGCAACCTGAGATACGCCTTCAAACTCAACGTCACCCTTAAGCTTTCCGTCAGGCATACGGTTTATTCCGACGTCAATTACTACGGCACCGTCCTTTACCATATCTGCGGTAACGAATTCTGCCTTTCCGATAGCTACGACGAGAATGTCTGCTTTTCTTGTGATATCGGGAAGGTTTTTAGTCTTCGAATGGCAGACCGTAACCGTGCCGCTCGCGTTAAGCATAAGAAGAGCCATAGGCTTACCCACGATATTGCTTCTTCCGATTATAACGCAGTCCTTTCCCTGAATATCAACGTTGTAATACTCAAGGAGCTTCATAATACCGGCAGGTGTGCAGGGCAGGAATGAATATTTTCCCTCGACGATCCTGCCAACGCTGTCGTGCGTGAATGCGTCAACGTCCTTTTTTGGAGAGATCCTCTCGATAACCTTTTTTTCGCTGATATGCTTCGGTAAAGGAAGCTGAACGAGAATTCCGTGTACTCCGTCGTCAAGATTGAGCTCGTCGATCTTCGCAAGAAGCTCGCTCTCATCGGTATCCTCCGGCATGGTTATCTGAATAGGGGTGATCCCCGTTTCTATGCAAGCCTTTTGCTTGTTTTTAACGTATACTGCGGATGCGGGATCGTTTCCAACGAGAATAACCGCTAAAGCGGGAGTTATTCCCTTTTCCTTGAGTGCCGCGACCTCTGTCGTAACGGATGCTCTGA
Source organism: Eubacteriales bacterium (assembly GCA_045129715.1). Lineage (GTDB taxonomy): Bacteria > Bacillota > Clostridia > Oscillospirales > CAG-272 > UBA1740. The sequence continues at coordinate 2,321 of JBGVKA010000054.1, forward strand.
CAGTTGCGGAAACGAGCTTGCCGTCAATTATATTTCCCATAGGTCACCTCTTTTATTTTTTTGCCTTTACTACCGTTTTCTCGGTCTTTACGTAAAGGGGCTTATTGGGCTTCTTGATATAGAAATAAATAAGGAACGAAAGACAAGTAGCAAATATGAGTGCTGCGAGAACCTGAGAGGTTCTGAAGGTTATTCCGAAGATGCTCGTATATAAGCTGTCAGCACGGAGTCCCTCGATAAACATTCTTCCAAGACCGTACCAACCGAATACGAGAAGCATTATCTCACCGTCGTATTTCTTGTGCTTGTAGAATACGTTTATAAGCACGAAGCCGATAAGATTCCAAAGCGACTCGTAAAGGAACGTAGGATGAACGTATACCGTCTGGTATGCGGTAAGAGAGTTTGACACACCCATACGGCAGAATATATTAGTCTCGGAGCCAAACGCCTCGCCGTTCATGAAATTACCCCATCTACCGATAGACTGTGCGAGGATTATGCCGGGCGTACAGCAATCCGCAATGGCGAGAAAGCTTATCTTTTTGATCTGAGCGACGGTAAATACCGTTATGGTTCCGGCTATGATTCCGCCGTATATTGCGAGTCCGCCCTCGCGTATATTGAATACGTCTGCAAGAGTATTATAATGCTCGATCTCGGCAAATACGTAGTAAAGTCTTGCACCTAAGATACCTATCGGTATCGCGAAGATAACGAAATCGAGAACGTCGTCGAGGACTATTCCTATTTTCTTTGCTCTGAATACGGTGTAAGTAACCGCGCATATCATACCAAAGGTAATAATAAGCGCGTACCAGGCAATAGAGGTATTGAAGACTGAGAAAGCCTCACTCTCTACCGAAAACTCACCGATTCCAAGCCCGGGAAAAGATAACTTTGAAATTCTTAACATCGTACGCTTCCTTTCAGCTGGTGGTTTTTAATGTTATTCCAACAAATGCGAAAATAAAACTTAGCAAACGGTATATCTTTTGTTAAGGACGTCGGATATAGTAATATTTTGCAATTTGGATGCGAGCTCTATGCTTATCTTATCAAAAATATGGTGATAGATGCAAGCCGTTTTATCGCTGTTGAGACTACAGCTCTCACCGTTTCCAAGGCATCTTGCTATCGCGATAGGTCCGTCGATAAGCTCTATGACCTCTTTAAGAGTTATAAGATCGGGAGATTTTTTTAGCTTGTATCCTCCCTTAGAGCCCTTATATGAGACTACGAGATCTCCCTGAACGAGCTTGTGAAGGATCTTGAGCGTAAATCTCGGTGTTACCGAGGTTTGTTCGGAAAGCGCGTTTGCATCGATAACGCTATCGGAGGTTGCAAGCGCACTGACTATCCTCAAAGCATAGTCCGATTCTAAGGTGATTCTCATAATGCCTCCAAAGATGCGAAAGGCTACCCGTGGGATCGGGCAGCCCGCATATAGTTTTTATTTCTTCTTGCTGTTGTAGTCGTCAAGCTTGATATGTATCTTCTTGGACTGATCGAGAAGGTGGCTGATCGTGCGGTCGTGGTTAAGAGTGTCGATGATGTACGCAACGTACTTGCACATATTAACTTCGCCGTACCATTCCCTCGAAAGAAGCTCGGGAGTTCTGTATACAAGGTTGGTGGTGAAGATCTTAGTGAAGATACCGTCTGCATATGCCTTATCCATAGTCTCAAGACCGTTGCAGAAGAGACCGAAGCTTGCAAATACGAAGATACGCTTAGCACCCTTAGACTTGAGCTGCTTTGCAACGTCAATGATAGAGTCACCGGAGGAGATCATATCGTCGATAACGATAACGTCCTTGCCCTCAACGTCACGTCCGAGATACTCGTGAGCAACGATGGGGTTCTTACCGTTGATGATAACGGAATAATCGCGGCGCTTGTAGAAGGTACCGAGGTCGATTCCCATAACCGAGGAGTAGTACATGCACTTAGCCATACCGCCCTCATCGGGAGAAATGATCATAAGATTTTCGGGATCAATATTAATATCGTCGTAAGTATTAAGGAGAGCCTTTATCATCTGATAAGAGGTACGAACGTTTTCAAATCCGCTGAGCGGAATAGCGTTTTGAACTCTGGGATCGTGTGCGTCAAAGGTGATAATGTTGGTAACACCCATATTAACGAGCTCCTGAAGAGCGAGAGCACAGTCAAGCGATTCTCTGCTTGCGCGCTTGTGCTGTCTTCCCTCGTAAAGCATAGGCATAATTACGCTGATTCTGCGAGCCTTTCCTCCGATAGCACCGATAATACGCTTGATGTCCTGGAAATGATCGTCGGGAGACATAGGAACGGTCATACCGTACATATTGTAGGTAACACCGTGATTGAAGACGTCACAAATAATATAAACGTCATTACCTCTGAGAGACTGGTGGAGAGCACCCTTCGCTTCTCCGCTACCGAATCTCGGGCAAGATGAATTTATAAGATAAGAAACGTCCTGATCGTGACTGCGCCAATCCTTAAGATAAGAATCTACCTGCGCAGAGAAATCCTCGCATCCCTTCATACCGATTACGCTTAATTCGCCGTACAAACTGTCCTTCATACTAAACACTCCAAAAAAATAATTTGCTGCCGAGCTATTATCAAGTGTCATTAAATTTCGTTACGACATAAGATGTTCTATAGCAGCGGCACGCACGTTGGTATAATTATATACTAAATATAAAGCGTTGTCAAGAGGAAATGCTTTAAAAGTAGGGTGTGATGAAAAAAATCGCAAATTGCATAAATATGTCGAGAGGGATGGCTAAAGAGACGAAAAAATGTACTAAGGAGAAGCTATGAAATACGACTCACAGGGATTTATACAGGTAAGTGCCTATACCGCCGCAGGCGCGTTACCCGTTCCCGACCTGACTGTAAGGATAAGCGGAAACGAGGAAGGAAACGTCGGTGTTGAATATTCCGTAAAAACAGATAGGAACGGCTTGACCGAGGTGATCGCACTGCCGACTCCGTCTAGTGAATATTCGCAGACTCCCGATCCCGCAGAGCAACCGTACGCGCGCTACGACGTTTATGCATCGGGTAGCGGATTTTATCCTAAAGCGGTATACGACGTTGCGGTCTTCAGCGGAATAAAGGCGATCCTTCCGCTTGAAATGATACCCGACGCGGGATTTAATAGGAACGTTTATCCACCAAGCGCGAGCAACAGCACGATAATTACAGAAAACGAGGAGCTTGAATAATGCCAAATCCGACTATACCGGAAAATATAGTAGTTCATCTCGGATCACCTAACGACGATGCGGAAAACGTTACTGTGTCATTTCCTGACTACATAAAAAACGTAGCATCAAGTGAAATTTATCCAACCTGGCCAAAGGAAGCACTGAAGGCGAATATTTTAGCGCAGATATCCGTGGCGTTAAACAGAGTTTATACGGAGTATTACAGGAGCCGAGGCAAGCCGTTTGATATAACCTCGAGCACCGCCTACGATCAATCCTTCGTATATCAACGTGATATTTATGAAAACATATCGGAGATCGTAGACGAGATATTTAACGATTACCTGAGACGCGACGGATTTATCGAGCCTCTTTTTGCTACGTTTTGCGACGGTGCAGAGGTCAGCTGCAACGGACTCTCTCAGTGGGGCTCTGTAACGCTTGCAAATCAAGGAAAAGACGCGCTCGATATATTAAAAACGTATTACGGAAACGACGTAGAGATCGTTTACGATGCACCTGTAGAAAATATTAGCTCGTCTGCGCCTGCAGTACCGCTTCGCGAGGGGGATACGGGGCGTGACGTTGAGAATATTCAGATACGCTTAAACAGAATATCTGCGAATTATCCCGGGATTCCCAAAATTCCCAAGATAGACGGATTCTTCGGACCCGAGACTACCGATGCCGTCACAGAGTTCCAAAGAGTTTTCGGACTCGGTGAGGACGGAATCGTCGGGAAGTCTACTTGGTACAAAATACAGTTCGTATACAACGCCGTAAAAAAGCTTTATGAGGTAAACTCCGAGGGCTTGTCCTACAGTGAGCTACCTCAGAGGTATCCCGGAACGCTTGAGCTCGGTAGCGCGGGAAGCGGAGTTCTCGTTTTGCAATATTACTTAGAATATATTTCCCTCTTCGTTCCGACCGTTCAGGCACTTACGCCCGACGGCTCCTTCGGTCCCGAAACGCAAAGCTCTGTAATTTCCTTTCAAAAGACCTATGGTCTCGATGAGACCGGCATCGTTGACAGAGCGGTATGGAATTCTATTCAAAGCACCTATTACAATATACTTTCGGGAATGAACTACGAGTTCAGAGAAGGAGCAACGCTTCCATATCCGGGGCGTGTTCTCTTCGTGGGCTCTAAGGGGGAGGACGTAAGAGCACTCCAGAAATACTTGAACTATGTGTCAAACGTATATACCGATATACCTAAGGTGGCGGTAGACGGTGATTTCGGAGCCGCAACCGAGCGTGCAGTCATAGCATTCAATAAACTGTTTGAGATACCGGGCGATAACGCGCGTGTCACGGCTCAAACGTGGAAGGCGTTGACGAGCATATATGAGGATCTCTATATAGGCAACGTCGTACGAGAGGGACAGTATCCCGGATACGTTATAGGATGAGGTGAGTTATGTATTTTATTGACGATAACAAGGCGGCAATATTTGAGGTGCAGCGTTTTTTGTTCGTTATAGGTCAGAACGGTGAAGTGCCGCATCTCAGCGTAGACGGATTTTATACGGAAGAGACGGAACTCGCGGTTCGTGAGTTTCAAAGGATGCATTCGATCAAAGAGACCGGCGTCGTAGACCGCAAGACCTACGATGCGATATACGCCGAGTACGCAAACGTAATGAGATCAAACGAGGCGCGGGATAACGATGCTTACAATTCTTTATATCCTATGAAAACGGGAGATAGCGGTAACGCGGTATCGGAATTGAATTCGGTTATAAGAGAGCTTTCAAGGTTTTATCGCGATATTCCTATCCCGTACGGCAGCTTTTATTCTAAAAATACCGAATCAGCAATCAAAATGCTTCAACGCGCCTTTCGCATCGCGGAAAGCGGAGAGACCACTCGCGAGCTTTACGGTTTGCTTCGCTCGGAGCTTAAAAGTCTTCAAAAAATCAAAAACGTTTAATATTCCTAACGAGTTTCGTCAAAAATAAACGCGACGGTCGGTTGAGCACGTCTTACCGAGTCAAACAAATAATCAGTCGGGAGAAAACGATGAGCAACAGATTTACCGAAAAAGCAGAAAAGGTGCTTAACAACGCCGTGAAAACAGCCGAGGAGTACGGGCATACTTATATAGGAAGCGAGCATTTACTGATATCGTTGTGCCAGGATACGCTATCCTGCTCGTTTGCAATATTAACGAAGTGCGGTGTGGAAAGATCTAAAATAGACGAAGGCATCAAGGAATATTCCGGTGTTGGAGCAAAAACGCGCTTAAGCTCAAAGGATATGACGCCCGGTTGCAGAAAAATAGTAGAAAATTCTTATAAGACCGCGCTCAAATATTCATCGCAAAAGATCGGAACCGAGCATTTACTTCTTTCGGTGGTCGAGCAAAAGGATTCCGTGGCTAACAAGATATTAGAATACGTTGGCGTTGACGTTTTTACCCTCAAGGATGAAATAATAACGTTTTTGCGCTCCACAGATAAAAGCAACGTTCAGAAAAAGCAGGTCGAAGCACTTCCCTTCCTCAATCAGTACGGAAAGAACCTTATAAAGATGGCGAAGGAAGGCAAGATAGATCCGGTTATAGGAAGAGATAAGGAAACCGAGCGTCTGATAAGGATACTTGCGCGCAGAAGCAAAAACAATCCCTGCCTTATCGGTGAGGCAGGAGTCGGTAAGACCGCTATAGTCGAGGGACTTGCGCATAGAATAGCCGAGGGCAGAGTTCCCGTCAGCTTGATGGATAAGATATTGTTTTCCGTCGATCTTACGTCAATGGTTGCAGGTGCAAAATACAGAGGCGACTTCGAGGAAAGAATAAAATCCATAATTTCGGAGGCATCAAAAAACGGCTCCGTGATCCTTTTTATAGACGAGATA
>JBGVKA010000055.1:0-7343 GCA_045129715.1 Eubacteriales bacterium
CGGTATAAGGACCGCACTCGGTGAGGGTGACTTTTCGAACATCCGCTCGCACCTTGCGGACAAAAAGAATCTTTCGGAGAATATCGGCCGTCTCGGTCTTGAAAAATATCTCATTATGGGCGAGGGAGACGCGAAGCTCGGCATTGAAAACGAGCGTTCGGTAAGAGAGGACCTCTTCGAGTCCCTGATAGGCGCGATCTACATCGACTCCGGCTTCAATATAGAAGCGGTAAGGGGCGCGGTAGAAAAGATGCTCGACCTCTCCGTATACCTCACCGCAACCAAACGCGCAATGCAGAGCTACAAGAATATGATGCAGGAGTGGTGCGCGGATAAATCACGCCGTATGCCCCCACCCGTGTACGAAAAACGCGCCGAGGAAGGCCCCGACCACAACAAGACCTACACCTGCGTCTGCATCATAAACGGTAAGGACATGGGCGTCGGACGTGCCAGAAGCGTAAAGCTCGCCGAAAGCGAAGCCGCCAAGTCCGCCCTCGAAGCCCTCGGTGTGCTGTAAAAAAATGCCTCATAAATCGCCGAATGTAGAGAGAAAGACACAAAAATGTAAACAAATATTCCCAAAAGCGTACCCAAAGCACCCCCACCGTGCCAAAGTACGCTTTTTTCTATGCCAAAAAATTCACTTTTCATCGGTCAAGTCTTTAATATTCCTAATGATTCCTACGTCGCGAACCTGAAAGCGACATTTCATCCAAACTTGTTTGGATTTCATCTGCCCCCCGGCAGATTTCATCCGACGGAGTCGGATTTCATTGCGGAGCAAAGCTCCGCCTATCCTCCCCTACGAATGATTTATCTTCCCCTATGAATCCTATGTCGCGAACCTGAAAGCGACATTTCATCCAAACTTGTTTGGATTTCATCTGCCCCCCGGCAGATTTCATCCGTCATAGACGGATTTCATTGCGGAGCCAAGCTCCGCCACGGTCGGATTTCATTGCGGAGCTTGCTCCGCTCCGCTCCGCTTCGCTTGTCATTTTGCCAAAAAAAACTTTGTAAAGTTGTGCAATAATTACTATTTTATAAAAAATACCATTTAATATTAATATTTACTGTTGACTTATTAGGGTGGTAGTGTTAAAATTATTAAAGAATATACTTTTGGGATACTTGCGGCCTTTTTTCGAAAACGGCGCGGTTTCCAAAGCAACCCGAGGGAAAAATGATTTTAGATCTGCAAAAAGCAAGTATGTTGAAGAGGATATCCGCATTTCTCTTCGACTTTATAATGAGAATGATGTGTATCGCGGGATTTGCCGTGGTCTTCTCTGCGATTTTCGGGTATGATGCAAAGCTTGAAAGACTTGAGAATTATTACGACGAGTACGAGGAAAGATACGGCATCGACCTTGAAATATCCGATGCGGAATTCACCCTTCTTCCCGAAGAGGAAAAGGCAAAATACGAGATAGCCGAGGAAGCGTTTGCGAAGGACGGTGACGTCGTTCAGCTCACATCCCTCATCCTGAATCTCACGCTCCTCATAACGATATTCAGCATACTCTTAGCCTATACGGCACTTGAGTTCGCCGTGCCCCTGCTTCTCAAGAACGGACAGAGCTTGGGAAAGAAAATGTTCGGCATCGCGGTAATGAGAGACGACGGCGTGCGTATCACACCGAGAATGCTCTTCGTTCGCTCCATACTCGGCAAATGCACCATTGAGACGCTCGTTCCCTTGGCGATAATCGCCCTCTTCCTGCTCGGCAATGCAGGAATCATCGGTCTTCTCGCGCTCCTGCTCCTTGCAGTGCTCGAGATATTCCTTATGGTGAGAACGAACACAAATTCAATGATCCACGACGTGCTCTGCTACTCGGTCACGGTAGATTTTTCGAGCCAGATGATCTTCGACACCGAAGAAGACCTCTTAGCTTATAAAAACAGGATCCACGCCGAAGCGGTGGAAAACGCAAAATATTGACCTCTTCTGAGGCACCTGCAACGAGAATTAAAAAAATATATATATTCACTCTGATTTGGAGGACGTATGAAAGTAGAATTACAAAACTTAACCAAAATCTTCCCCGGAAGAAACAAAAAGGTAAATGAAGAGGTAGTTGCGGTAAGCGACTTCACCTTCACGATTCCCGACGGCAAGCTCGTAGGACTTCTCGGTCCCTCGGGATGCGGAAAGAGTACCACTCTTTATATGATAAGCGGCTTGCAGAAGCCCTCTTCGGGAAAGATCTTCTTCGGTGACGAGGACGTTACCGAGCTTTCGCCCGAAAACAGAGGTATAGGACTCGTGTTCCAGAACTACGCGCTCTATCCTCATATGACGGTAAAGCAGAACATCCTTTTCCCGCTCCAGAACCTTAAGGGCGCGGATAAGATGACTAAGGAAGCAATGCTTGAGCGCGCTTACGAGGCGGCAAGACTTGTGCAGATCGAAGGACTTATGGACAGAAAGCCCAGCGAGCTTTCGGGCGGTCAGCAGCAGAGAGTTGCTATCGCAAGAGCTCTTGTAAAGATGCCCCGCGTTCTTCTTCTTGACGAGCCTCTCTCGAACCTCGATGCAAGACTCCGTCTTCAGACTCGTGAGGAGATCAGAAGAATTCAGAAGGAGACCGGCATTACCACCATCTTCGTAACGCACGACCAGGAGGAAGCAATGTCTATCTCCGATATCATCGTAGTAATGAAGCTCGGTGTGGTTCAGCAGGTCGGTAAGCCTCAGGTAATATACGATAATCCTATCAATCTCTTCGTTGCAAAGTTCCTTGGAACTCCCCCCATCAACGTATTCGCGGGCGAGATTCGTGACGGCTGGATCTACATCGGTGAGGAGCGCGTTCTTGAGGCTCCCGGCATCGAGGATAAGGCTATTCACGTTGCAATTCGTCCCGAGGGCTTCATTCCCGCGGAGGACGGCGCGCTTACCTGCGAGATCTCCAACGTAGAGATCATGGGCCGCGACGTTTCGATCGTATCCAAGAACGCTGCTATGCAGACTCCTGCCGTAAGATCTATAGTTGATGCAGACTATAAGGTGGCAGAGGGCATGACCGAGATCAAGTTCAACCTCAAGCCTCATAAGGTATTCATCTTTGATGCCGAGACTGAACAGAGGATTTATTTCGGTGAGCAGACTCCTCCCGCTCCGGTAGAGGAAGAGACAGTGATCGCCGAGGGAGAGACTGAAGAGATGATCGATTTCGCTGACATGACTTCGCCCGCCGAGGAGGAATGATCATGGCAACGAAGAAAAAAGGCATCTTTTCAACAGAGGTCTTTGATAAGTGGAAGGCGTGGATATATCTTCTTCCCGCGCTTCTTCTCCTTGCCGTCTTCACGGTATACCCGATCTTCAACACCGTAAGAATAGCCTTCCTTGAGGGCTACTCGTCCGCGGCACTTGAGGGTAAGGTAAGCCTCAAGTTCGGTCTTGGAAACTTCTCAAAGGCTCTTGAGTACACCGAGGATATCACGAATATCGTAACGGGCGAGACCGTAAAGGGAACGTGTGAGTTCATCACCTGTATGAGGAACACCTTCATCCTTTGCTTTATCACCGTTCCGCTCTCCACCATACTCGCGCTCGTTATCGCGGTGTGCCTCAACTCCATAAAATTCTTAAGAAAATTCCTTCAGACTATATTCTTTATGCCTTACGTTACCAACTCTATCGCGATAGGTATGGTATTTATGGCAATGTTCAGCGTTATCGGTATCTCGACCGATCCCATCACGGGAAGCATTGAGGGCAGTACCTCTCTCGGTATCGTCAACAACGTTCTCGGAGTCTTCGGTATCGATCCTGTAAACTGGACGAGCGAGGGCTCGACGTATTGGAGCAATATGACGGTGCTCATCCTTTATATAGTATGGAACGCGCTCCCCTTCAAGATCCTCATTCTTCTTGGCGGACTTCAGAGCGTAAACAAGCAGTATTACGATGCTGCGAAGATAGACTCCACGCCAAGACTCAGAGTCTTCACGAGAATTACCGTTCCGCTTCTTTCTCCTATGATAGCGTACGTCGTTATCACGGGCTTCATCGGAGGCTTCAAGGAATATTCGAGCGTTATCGGTATCTTCGGAGATCAGGCGATGACTAAGGGCGGAGATTCCGTTAACACTATAGTCGGATACATTTACAGATGCCTCGGAAACGACGGTATGACACCCAGATACGGAGAGGCGAGCGCGGCCGCGCTTATACTCTTCGGCATAATCTTCCTTGTAACGATGGTAAATCTTTACGTCAGCAACAAGAAGACGCATTATTAAGGAAGGAGGATAAGCAGTATGGAAAGACAAATTATGACTGAAAAGGACGTCAAAAAGGTTGCCGTCAATCAGAGAATAACCAAGATCGTAGTTCAGACGATGCTTTACCTCTTCCTTGGATTTATGGCACTTATCATTATCTTCCCGTTCTACTGGATGATAATTTCCTCGCTCAAGACTCTTGCAGAGTACGAAGCTCGCGTGCCCACCTTCTTCCCGAAGGAAGTCGTTTGGTATAACTACGTTACCTCCTTCAAGGTCGGTGAGCTCGGACAGCTCTTTATCAACACTATTTACGTTGGTATCGTGTCCACCGTGCTTTCTCTTATCATCACCGTTCTTTCGGCGTTCGCGTTTGCCCGCCTTGAGTTCAAGGGCAAGAATATGCTCTTTGCCGCAATGCTCGCAACGATGATGATCCCCGGTGAGCTCTTCACCATTACGAACTTTATTACCGTAATTCAGCTCGATTGGTACAAAAACGGCTTCACCGTTCTTATCGTGCCCTTCCTCGTAAGTATCTTCTATATCTACCTGCTCCGTCAGAGCTTTATGCAGATACCGAACGAGCTTTACCTTGCCGCGAAGGTTGACGGCACCAAGGATATCAAATATCTTTGGAAGGTAATGATCCCCTTGGCACTTCCCAACATTATATCGATAACGATCCTTAAGATGATGGGCTCATGGAACTCTTATATGTGGCCTCAGCTCGTTGCAGACAAGGATCACCTTCTTATCACCAACGGAATCCGAAGCGCAAGCTTTATGAACGACGTTACCGGCAAGTCCGAGATCCCTCTCCAGATGGCAGCCGTAACCGTAGTATCCATTCCGTTATTCTTAGTGTTTATTTTCCTTCGTAAGTACATTATGAAGGGTGTATCCCGTTCCGGAATCAAAGGGTAAAGTGGCGGCACTCTTTTTGGCTACAATTCCCCTTCGCTCGCTTGACGTAGGCAACTACGCCTGCGCTCGCGAAGTGAAATTCTAACTCAAAAATAGCACCGCCACACAGACGGTACTTTTGAAAAAGTAGAGTATCGGATTTTTCCCAAGGCTCCCTTGTGTAAAGGGAGCTGTCGCAAAGCGACTGAGGGATTGTACAAAAAGACGTAAGTAACTACGCCTTCGCTCGCGAAGAAAAAATCTCCCTCAAAAATAGCACGATCACACAGACGGTACCGATTCACGTAGTTAGAAAAGGTTGTTGTACTTTTTCCGTTGAATCTTTACTCCGCTCGGCAAAGAGTACTCGCCTTTGCTTGCGGGGTGGGAAGCTACCGTCTCTTCAATTCGTTTAATTGCCACACGGCTTTTAATAAAAAATAAAAAAATAAAAACAAAAGGGAAAGGAAAAGAAAATGAAAAGAATTCTTATTTCACTCTTGCTTCTCGTTGCTATGCTTGGCAACGCGCTTGCTATGACCGCTTGTAAGAAGGGCGACGATGACGGTTCTTCCGGCAACGGCGGAAACGGCGCAGCTCCCGAGCAGTACGACGTTAAGGCATACGACGGAAGCGCAGTAACCATCACCTTCTATCACACTATGGGACAGGCGCTCACAAACGTTTTGCAGAGCTCTCTCAAGGACTTCAACGCTATGTATCCCAACATCACCGTTGAGGAGCAGTCTCTCGGTAACTATGACGGTCTCAGAAACCAGATCAATACCGAGCTTGGCGGCGGAAAGCAGCCCAACATTGCGTACTGCTATCCCGACCACGTTGCTATTTACAAGGACCTTCAGGGCGTTCTTCCTCTTGATGCGTTCATTAATAGCACTCTCACCGTAACCAAGGCAGACGGCACCACCGAGATCATGGGACTCACCCAGGAGCAGCAGGCTGACTTCGTTAAGGCTTACTGGGACGAGGGTAAGGTGTTCGACTCCTACGGCACCATGTACACTCTTCCTATGGCTAAGTCCACCGAGGCTCTCTTCTACAACAAGACCTTCTTCGACACCTTCGAGGACGAACAGGGTAAGCTCTCCGTTCCTACCACTTGGGAAGAGATGGAGGCGGTTTGCAGAAGGATCAAGGCTAAGTATCCCGACTCTACTCCTCTCGGATATGACTCCGAGTCCAACTGGTTCATCACAAGACTTGCTCAGGCAGGCGCAGGCTACACCAGCATCGATTCCTCCAACCACTACCTCTTCAACAACCTTGAGGCAGTTGATATTCTTGAGGAAGCAAACGAGTGGTACCGCGACGGTCTTGTAAAGACTCAGAAGACCAACGACAACTCCTACACCTCTAACCTCTTCACCATTCCTTCCAACGATACGAAGGATAAGTGCTTCATGGTTATCGGTTCTACCGGTGGAGCTTCCTACCAGACTCCCCCCAAGGCTGACGACGTAGCACTCTTCGAGGTTGGTATCACCGGAATTCCTCAGGAGAATGCAGCGGCTCCCAAGACCATTTCTCAGGGACCCTCTCTCTGTCTCTTCAAGGACTCCAATCCCCAGGAGGTTGCGGCTTCTTGGCTTCTCATCAAGTTCCTTACCACCAACGTTAAGTTCCAGGCAAGATTCTCCATTCAGTCCGGATACGCTCCCGTAATCGGTGCTGCAAAGGCAGACGCTACCTATCAGTCCTGGCTCGGCGCGGCTAACGGATTTGACAACCTTCAGGCTCTTTGCGTTAAGATCACCGTATCTCAGGAGCACGCTTACTTCACCTCTCCTGCATTCAACGGCTCCTCCAAGGCTCGTACCGAGGCAGAGAATATGATGTATAACGTTATGACCTACGGCGGCTCTGATGTTAGAAAGAAGGCAGGCGACGAGCTCGCTATCGGTCTTGCTAACTGTAAGAAGCTCAGCTAAGATTTCTTTCCCGAGTATTTATTTTTGAATTATATTTGCCACGGCTTCCCGAGGGATTTTCTTTCGGGAGGCTTGGCGAGAAAAAAAGCGGCTTGACCGCTTGAAAATCCACTTTAAAAGAGGAAAAAACGATATGAAAGCATTTTATAAGCTTTTGATAATGCTTTTGGTCGTAACCATGCTTGCTACGTCCTTCGTTTCCTGTAAGAAGGAAGATGAGGACGACACCGCGAACGCGGGAGATCAGAC
>JBGVKA010000056.1:0-12426 GCA_045129715.1 Eubacteriales bacterium
CAGGCTACAAGTGCGTTGGTATCAACTATCTCGGTGACTGGGGAACTCAGTTCGGTAAGCTTATCGTTGCCTACAAGAAATGGGGTAACAAGGAGGATATCGAAAAGCGCGGCGTAGACGGTCTCGTTGATCTTTACGTCAAGATAAACAACGCTATAAAGGCGGAAGAGGAGGAGAGTCTCAAATCTCTTCCCGAGGGATCGAAGCCTGTATCCCAACTCGGTAACGAGTCCCGCGCCGAGTTTGCCGAGCTTGAGCACGGCAACGAGGAGAATCTTGCTCTTTGGCGTTGGTTCGTATCCGTAAGCCTTGCAGAGTACGAGAAGACCTATAAGCTTCTCGGCATCACCTTCGACAGCTATAAGGGTGAGTCCTTCTATACCGACAAAATGCCCGCCCAGGTTGAAAAGCTTCGCAATATGGGGCTTCTTGAGATCGACGACGGTGCCTCTATAGTAAACCTCGATAAATGGAATATGCCCGTTTGTCTTATCCTTAAGCGCGACGGTACCACGCTTTATCCCACGAGAGATATCGCCGCGGCAGTTTACCGCAAGGGCGAATACAACTTTGATAAGGCTATCTACGTAACCAGTGCAGGTCAGTCGCTTCACTTTGCTCAGTGGTTCAAGGTGGTTGAGCTTATGGGCTACGATTGGTACGATAAGCTCGTTCACGTTCCCTACGGAACCGTAAGCATCAACGGTGCTAAGCTTGCCACCAGAACCGGTAACGTTATCCTTCTTCGCGATCTTTTCGAGGAGGCTATCAAGCGCGTTTACGACATTACCAAGGAAAAGCACCCCGATGAAAAAGAGTGCCGCGAGATCTCCGAGAAGGTCGGTGTCGGTGCGGTTATCTTCTACTATCTCTCCAACAACAGAATAAGAGACATAAACTTCGTTATGGAGGACGCCCTCTCCTTTGACGGTAACACGGGTCCCTACGTTCAGTATACCTATGCGCGTACCCGCTCCATTCTTGAAAAGGCGGGAAGCGTCGGTGAGATGACCGATGCTCCTCTTGGCGAGATCGAGTTTGAGCTTGCTAAGACTCTTTCGAGATTCCCCGAGCGTATAAACAGTGCTATCGCGGAGTATGAGCCCAGCGTAGTAACGAGATATATTCTCGATCTCTCAGCCGCCTTCAACCGCTTCTATCACGATTGCAAGATAGCCGCGTGTGAGGACGAAAAGCAGAGAAGCTCAAGACTCGCTTTGACTAATGCAACGAGTCAGGTTTTGAAGACCGCGCTTGGTCTCATCTGTATGCAGGCTCCCGAAAAAATATAAGAGTTTGCTAATTAAAGTTTACAAATTGATATAAATATTCAGGAGAAGAAAGAAAATGTCAGGACATTCAAAGTGGAACAACATTAAGCACAAAAAGGAAAAATCCGATGCCGCAAAGGCAAAGATCTTTACCAAGATAGGTAAGGAAATGGCTGTTGCCATCAAGGCGGGCGGCCCCGATCCGAATAACAACAATAAGCTTCGCGACCTTATCGCGAAGGCAAAGGCAAACAACGTGCCTAACGAAAACATTCAGCGTACTATCAAGAAGTTCACCGATAACAGTGACATCAACTACGAGGAGATCGTATACGAGGGCTACGGTCCTTCGGGAGTTGCTATTATCGTTGAGACCTCGACCGATAACAGAAACCGTACCGCAGGTAACGTTCGCGCTTGGTTCAACAAGTACGGCGGAATTATGGGCCAGAGCGGATGCGTGTCCTTTATGTTCGAGGAGAAGGGCGTTATCACCATCATTGACGAGGATATGGAGATCGACGAGGATAAGATCATGGAGGATGCTCTTGAGGCAGGTGCCGAGGACATCAAGTGCGAGGAGGGTGAGTTCACCATCTACACCGCAACAGACGATCTCGATACCGTAAGAGATGCAATAATCGCTCTCGGCTACAAGATCGACACCGCAGACGTTGCAAAGGTTCCCTCCACCTATGTTGAGCTTACGAATGACGAGGACGCAGAGAATATGCAGAAGATGCTCGACAAGTTCAACGAGGACGACGACGTAAACGCTGTATATCACAACTGGGATATGTAATTCTCGCTTAGGATATTTTGATATTTTTTCCGTTTTCTTCCTCTCGACGTAGGTAACTACGCCTTCGGGAAAAAGAACGAAAAAACTCTCTAAAATCTCCGTCGCGAGCGCTTAGGATATTTTGCCACGTTTCCCGTTTTCTTCCGCTCGACGTAGGTAACTGCGCCTTCGGGAAGAAGAACGAAAAATCTGCCTAAGATCTCCGTCGCGAAAGGCTGAGAAGAGGGCTTGGTATATTTTTCGAACGCCGCGCTTGCGGCTTTCGGAGATGTTCGAAAGGTCAATCAAAAAATGAAAAAAGCTTCCGTGGAGAGGGCATCGTGCCTTAACGCTCGGGGGCTTTTTTTATTACGCGAATTATTGACAAAGCCTCACGTATGTGCTAAAATAAAACAAATAATAATTTTTACTCAAAGGAGAAACGATATGGGACTTATCAAAGCATTCTTTAACGCTATGGGAGGAAATCTTGCAGATCAGTGGCAGGAGGTCCTTGAGGCTGACAATATGAGCGATACCACGGTTTTTACCAAGGGCGTGAAGGTTCGCAAGAACGACAGAAGAAATAACAACAAGAAGGGTACCGAGGACGTTATTTCCAACGGCTCCGTTATCCACGTATACCCCGGTCAGTTTATGATGCTCGTTGAGGGCGGAAAGGTTATCGACTTTACCGCCGAGGAGGGATACTACAAGGTAGATAACTCTGCCGCGCCCTCTCTCTTTGCGGGACAGTTTGGAAAATCGCTCGTTGATGCGTTCGCGAGAATCAAATTCGGCGGCGTGCCCTCTTACTCTCAGAAGGCGTATTTCATAAACCTTCAGGAGATAAAGGGAATAAAATTCGGAACGAGAACCCCCGTCAACTACTTTGACAGCTTCTACAATTCCGAGCTCTTCCTCCGTGCGCACGGTAACTATTCGATAAAGATCACCGATCCTATTAAATTCTACACCGAGGCAATTCCTAAGAATACCGACAGAGTTGATATTACCGATATCAACGAGCAGTATCTTTCCGAGTTCCTTGAGGCACTTACCGCCGCTATAAACAGAATGTCTGCGGACGGTATCCGTATTTCCTACGTTGCAAGTAAGTCTCGCGAGCTTTCGCAGTATATGGCTACCGAGCTTGACGAGTCCTGGAAGAATATGCGCGGTATCGAGGTGCAGTCCGTAGGTATCGCAAGCGTTTCCTACGACGACGAGTCTAAGGAGCTTATCAATATGCGTAACAAGGGCGCGATGCTCGGTGATCCCACCGTCAGAGAGGGATACGTTCAGGGCTCTGTTGCAAGAGGCATCGAGGCAGCGGGCTCCAATTCCGCAGGCGCGGCACAGGGCTTCTTCGGTATAGGCATGGGAATGACGGGCGCGGGTAGCTTTATGGGTGCCGCAAGCGAGACCAACCGTCGCCGGATGGAAGCAAACGAGCAGAATCGCGCGGCGGCTGCCTCGGCAAACGCCTGGACCTGCTCCTGCGGTGCTAAAAACGAGGGCAAGTTCTGCTCCGAGTGCGGCGCAAAGAAGCCCGTAGCAAGCGGCTCTTGGGTGTGCTCCTGCGGAAAAGAGAACAGCGGTAAATTCTGCTCCGAGTGCGGTGCGGCAAGACCCGACGCAGAGTGGTTCTGCACCGAATGCGGTGCAAAGAATTCCGCGAGTGCTAAATTCTGCTCCGAGTGCGGAAACAAAAGATAATTTCACCGACTATTAGATCAAACGATAAAGCAAGGCTCGGTAAAGCCGCTTAGTGCTTAGCCGAGCAGACCGAAAGGAATTACGATGAGCTCGACAGTCACATATAAATGTCCGAATTGCGATGCGGGGCTGATATTCAAGCCCGAGCGTCAGAAATTCGTTTGTGAATTTTGTATCTCCGAGTTTGCCGAGGATGAGCTTAAGGGCACCGAGGCGGATAAGCGCAGAGAGCAGCAAGAGACGGAGAATGCCGATTTTAGCGATCACACCCTTGAGTATCACTGCGCAAGCTGTGGCGCGGAGATAATAACCGATGAGACCACCGTTGCGGATACCTGCTATTACTGTCATAACCCCATAGTTATGGCAGAAAAGGTCTCGGGCATGGAAAAGCCGAGTAAGATAATCCCCTTTAAGTTCGGAAAGGACGAGGCTAAGGATATCTTCATCCGCTTTGCAAAGAAAAAACGCTTTGCTCCCAAGTATTACGCGAGCCTTGAAAACGCAGAAAAGATCAGCGGAGTCTATTATCCCTTCTGGGTGGTGGACGCGGATACCGTGGCAAATGCGGACTATAAAACGACGAACGTAAGAAATTGGCGCGTGGGAGATTACAATTATACGGAGATCTCATACTACGACGTGCGCCGTCTTGGAAATATTCATTTCGAGGATATAACGTCCTGTGCGATAAGTGAGGAGGATAAGGATATGCTCGAGGGCATTCTTCCGTATCCCACCGATTGCCACGTTGATTTCTCGATGCCTTATCTTCAGGGCTTCGTGGCAAAAAAGAAAAACATAGACAGAGCTATGCTTACTCCCGAGGTGAGAGGGAAAATGGAGTCGTACGCATCAACGCTTCTTCGTCGCACGGTTCACGGCTACGAGTCGGTTGACGAACGCTCGTTCGGAATGATGGTAAATAAGAGCCACTGGGAGTATACTCTTATGCCGATCTGGATACTTACCTATAAGTATAACGATAAGAATTACACCTACGCTATGAACGGTAACACGGGCAAGGTGTACGGTAGAATACCGCTTAGCATACCTAAGCTTTTGATGCTCTTCGGAGGCTCGTTTATGCTTACGCTTATCATAACGATGCTTTTCGGCTTCTTTGTGTTGTAGGAGGTCGGAAAAATGAAAATTAAAACGATTGCACTGTTTTTGATAACTATAGTTTGCATAACTATGGCATTTGCCATCACTTCATCGGCTTATACCGTCGGCACGAATGCGTGCATTACGGATAAAGACGGATACGTTAACGATGCCGACGAGGTGATTCTTGATCGAAAGCTTCGCGAGGCTGAGGAAAGAACGGGCGTTGCGTTCAGAGTATACGTTTACGAATATTCCTCATATACGGGATACGTCGATATGTACGACTATGAGCGTGAGATGGGCGAGAGCTTTGACGATCTCATTCTTCTCGTCATATCCTACGAGTACGGCACGTATTACTACGAGCTCTTTACGAAGGGCGCACCTCATACGGATATAACGGATAAGGAAGCGAACAGAATTCTCGATAATAAGGGCGTTTACGATAACATAAAATCGGGAAAGCTATACGAGGGTATAGACGAGTTTATCACGCTTGCCGAGAAGGCTGCTTCGGGCAAGCTGCGTAACAGCTTCAAAAAAGTTTTCGTACCCTCTCTTATCATCTCTCTTGCCGTGTCGGTCGGTGCTTCGGTATTCGTGTTCTTCAAATACCGCAAAAAGCTCCACTCGGCAAGCTATCCTCTTGAAAAATACGCAAGTCTGAATCTCAGCGTTTCGGACGATAAATTTATTACGAAGACGGTCACCCGTGTGAGAGTTAACAGCTCTTCGTCCTCCGGCGGAAGATCCTCCGGCGGTGGCGGTGGCGGTTCGCGAGGCAGAAGATAGTCTCGCAAAAATTAAGAATGCAAGGTGCGGTGCGCGATGCCGTCTCTATAGAAGGGAGCTTTTATGGGAGCTTACGAAAAAGCAAATTTTAAGCTTGTCAGTGAATATAAGCCTACGGGTGATCAGCCCGAGGCAATAAGAGCTCTCGTCGGCGGCATCGAGGCGGGCGAAAGAGCTCAAACGCTCGTCGGTGTGACGGGCTCGGGAAAGACCTTCACGATGGCAAACGTCATCAAGGAGATAGGCAGACCTGCTCTCGTGCCTGCGCACAA
Source organism: Eubacteriales bacterium (assembly GCA_045129715.1). GTDB lineage: Bacteria > Bacillota > Clostridia > Oscillospirales > CAG-272 > UBA1740. The sequence goes on from JBGVKA010000056.1 coordinate 5,946, forward strand.
TAAGACTCTTGCGGCTCAGCTTTGCACCGAGTTCCGCTCCTTCTTCCCCGAAAACGCGGTAGAGTATTTCGTTTCGTATTACGATTATTATCAGCCCGAGGCGTACATACCCGGAAAGGATATGTATATCGAGAAGGATGCGATGATAAACGACGAGATAGATATGCTTCGCCATAGCGCGACCTCGGCTCTTTTTGAGAGGCGAGACGTCATAATAGTGGCATCCGTGTCGTGTATTTACTCGCTCGGTGATCCCCTTGAGTATCAGGATCTTCTCGTTTCGGTCCGTCCGGGTATGGAGATGTCACGCGAGGAGCTTCTTGCAAGACTCGTTTCGATCAGCTACGAAAGAAACGATATGAACTTTATAAGAGGTAAGTTCCGCGTTCGCGGAGACGTCGTTGAGATATACCCCGCGAGCTCCAAGGAGGAGGCTATCCGCGTTGAATTCTTCGGAGACGAGATAGACGCGGTCTCAAAGATAAATACGATAACCGGTGAGGTGAAGCAAAGGCTCACCTACGCCGCAATATTCCCCGCAACGCACTACGCGGTCTCGGACGATAAGCGAGAGGCGGCTCTTCGCGAGATCGAGGAGGAAATGCGCGAGCGCGTTGAATATTTTAAAGCAAACAATCAGCTTATCGAGGCGCAGAGGATCGAGGAGAGAACGAAGTACGATCTGGAAATGCTTCGTGAGGTCGGCTTCTGCTCGGGCGTTGAAAACTATTCCCGAGTGCTTTCGGGAAGAGAGCCGGGCTCCACACCTTATACGCTTCTCGATTATCTTCCCGACGACTACGTGCTCTTCGTCGACGAGTCGCACGTAACCTTGCCGCAGGTAAGAGGAATGAGCGGCGGTGATTTTGCGAGAAAAAAGAATCTCGTCGATTTCGGATTCCGCTTGCCATCCGCGTTTGACAACAGACCTCTGTTCTTCGACGAGTTCTGGGACAAGGTTCGCCAGGTAGTATTCGTCAGTGCAACTCCGGGAGACTACGAAAAAGAGGAAAGCTCGAGTATGGTCGAGCAGCTGATAAGACCTACGGGACTTATCGATCCCGAGGTCATCGTGAGACCTATAGAGGGGCAGATAGATGACCTTATCGGTGAGATCAGGCTTACGGTCGAAAGAGGCGAAAAGGTTCTCGTTACCACGCTGACCACCAAGATGGCGGAGGATCTTACCGAGTATCTTTCAACTCACGGAATAAAGGTAAAATATATCCACCACCGCGTTGAGACGATCGAGCGTATGCAGATAATAAGAGATCTCCGTCTCGGAGAATTCGACGTGCTTATCGGAATCAACCTGCTCCGTGAGGGACTTGATATTCCCGAGGTATCGCTCGTTGCGATACTCGATGCGGATAAGGAAGGCTTCCTTCGAAGCGAGACCTCACTTATACAGACGATAGGACGCTCGGCAAGAAACGTAAACGGCCACGTTATAATGTACGCAGACGGTATCACGCGCTCGATGAAGGGCGCGATAGACGAGACCAACCGCCGTCGCAGAATACAGATGGAGTATAACGAGAAGCACGGAATTACGCCCGAAAGCGTTAAGAAAAAGGTAATGGATATCATCGAGATAGGCAAGAAGCCCGAGGGCGAAAAGACTTCCGGAAAGAAGCTTTCGGCACCCGAGCGCGCGAAGCTTATCGAAAGACTTACGGCAGAAATGCGCGAGGCGGCACGAATGCTCGAATTTGAGAAGGCAGCTTATCTGCGCGATAGGATAAAGGATCTGAAAACCACTAAATAATAGGAAAAAACAAAGAAAATGTCAAGAAAAATCGTTATAAAGGGCGCAAGAGTCAATAACCTTAAGAATATAGACCTGACCATCCCGAGAGATAAGCTCGTAGTGCTTACGGGACTTTCGGGAAGCGGAAAATCCTCTCTTGCGTTCGATACACTTTACGCTGAGGGACACAGACGCTTCGTTGAAAGCCTATCGACGTACGCGCGAATGTTTCTCGGTCAGATGGATAAGCCTGAGGTCGATCTTATAGAGGGACTCTCTCCCGCTATATCAATAGATCAGAAAACGACCTCGAAAAACCCTCGCTCGACCGTTGGAACGGTAACCGAGATATACGACTATCTCCGTCTTCTCTACGCGAGAGTCGGAAAGCCGCACTGTCCCGTCTGCGGTAAGGAGATATCTCAGCAGACGCAGGACCAGATAGTCGCAAGGATACTTGAGCTTCCCGAGGGCGAGCGTATTATGGTTCTCTCTCCGATAGTTAAGGCGGAGAAGGGAATGCACGAGAAGGTATTCTCGGAGGCGAGAAAGAGCGGATATGCGAGAGTTCGCGTTGACGGTAATATGTATTCGCTCGACGAGGAGATAACGCTCGACAAAAACAAGAAGCACGATATAGATATAGTAGTAGACCGTCTCGTTATCAAGGAGGATATCAGAGCCAGACTTTCGGACTCGGTCGAGAGCGCGCTTAAGGCGAGCGGCGGCAGAGTAACGGTAGTGACCGTTCCCCGAGAGGGAGAGGGTGAGGAGCTTGAGTTCTCGCAGAAATACGCCTGCGAGGAGCACGGAATAAGCTTCCCCGAGCTTGAGCCCCGAATGTTCTCGTTCAACAATCCGATCGGTGCGTGTCCCGAATGCTCGGGAATAGGAAATATGCAGAGAATTTCCGTCAGAAAGCTCCTTCCCCATAAGCATCTTTCTCTCCGCGAGGGAGCGATAGCCGCAAACGGCTTCAAGACTATGACGGAGGATTCCTGGACCGGACCTCTCATTGCCGAGGTCGGTAAGGATTACGGCTTCACTCTCGATACTCCGATATCGGAGTTCTCCGAAAAGGCACTCGACGTGCTTATGTACGGAACGCGCGACGGTAAAAAGTACGACGTCGTAAGATACTTCGGAGGCGAGGGCAGAGAACAGAAATCCTCGTTCGACGGTGTCGTTCACATAATCGAAAAGCGTATGCGAATGATGGGCGGAGATTACTATCAGCAGTTCGTAGAAGAGGTCGCGTGTCCGAGATGTCGCGGAAGGCGTCTTTCGGATATCGTTCTTTCGGTGACCGTCGGCGGACTTAACATTGATGAATTCTGTAAGCTCCCCGTTGGCTCTGCTATAGATTTCATTTCCTCGCTCACCTTCACCGAGTCGGAGATGACGATAGCAAAGGAGGTCATAAAGGAGATCAAGGAAAGACTCAATTTCTTAAAGAGAGTCGGACTTGAATACCTCAACCTCTCAAGAACCGCAGGAACGCTTTCGGGCGGTGAGGCGCAGAGAATACGCCTTGCAACTCAGATAGGCTCGGCGCTTACGGGAGTTCTCTATATCCTCGACGAGCCGAGCATCGGTCTACACCAAAGGGATAACGGAAAGCTTATCGACACGCTTAAGAATTTGCGCGAGCTCGGTAACACCGTCATCGTCGTTGAGCACGATGAAGATACGATGCGCGAGGCGGATTTCATCGTAGATATAGGTCCCGGTGCGGGTATCCACGGAGGCGAGGTCGTCGCAACGGGAACGCCTGAGGAGGTCGCTGAAAACGAGAGATCAATAACCGGAGATTATCTTTCCGGAAGAAGAAAAATAGAGGTTCCAAAAACGAGGCGTGCAGGCAACGGAAGCTTCCTTAAGATCATAGGCGCGTCAGAGAATAACCTCAAAAATGTAAACGTTGATATACCTCTTGGCTGTTTTATCGCGGTTACGGGTGTATCAGGAAGCGGAAAATCCTCGCTTATAAATTCCGTTCTTTATAACACTCTTGCTCGCGATCTCAACCGCGCGATCACCTATCCCGGTAAGGTCGAGGCAGTAGAGGGACTTGAAAATCTCGATAAGGTCATCGCGATAGATCAGAGCCCGATAGGAAGAACACCTCGCTCTAACCCCGCAACCTACACGGGACTCTTTACCGATATAAGAAATCTCTTCGCAAAGACTCGCGATGCAAAGGCTCGCGGATTTGATGCAGGCAGATTTTCCTTCAACGTAAGAGGAGGAAGATGTGAGGCGTGTGAGGGTGACGGTGTAAAATGCATCGAGATGAATTTCCTTCCCGACGTCTACGTTAAGTGTGACGTCTGCGGCGGAAAGAGATATAACCGCGATACGCTCGAGATCAAATACAAGGGCAAGAGCATATACGACGTTCTTGAAATGTCGGTAGAGGAGGGACTCTATTTCTTCGACGGACTTCCTCAGATACAGAAAAAGCTCAAAACACTCTTCGACGTAGGTCTCGGTTATATCAAGATCGGTCAGTCCTCAACCACTCTTTCGGGCGGTGAGGCGCAGAGGGTAAAGCTCGCGACCGAGCTTGCAAAACGCTCCACGGGTAAGACGATATATATTCTCGACGAGCCCACCACGGGACTTCACACCGAGGACGTCTCAAAGCTCGTAGGCATACTGCAGCGTCTCGCCGATGCGGGAAATACCGTTATCACCATAGAGCACAACCTCGACCTTATCAAAACGGCAGACTATATAATCGACCTCGGTCCCGAGGGCGGTGACGGAGGCGGAACGGTAGTTGTGGCTGGCACTCCCGAGCAGGTCGCAAAATGCGAAAGATCTTACACGGGCAGTTTCTTGATCGATAAGCTTAAGTCCTGATTTTCACCGATCGTAAAACAGTATTAAGAAAAGAGAAAATACGCTATGTATTTTGGTGCTATAAAAAAGAACGACGTCGCAAACGGAGAGGGGATAAGAACCACCCTCTTCGTCAGCGGATGCACGAATAAATGTAAAAATTGCTTCAACCCTGAAACGTGGAGCTTTACCTACGGCTCACCATTTACGAGAGAGGTTGCCGAGGATATCCTTAAGACCTTTGACTCGGCATTCGTGTCGGGACTCACCCTTCTTGGCGGAGAGCCGATGGAGCCGGAAAATCAAAGGGAGCTTTTGCCCTTCATTCGCGAGTTCAAGCAAAGATATCCGAAGAAAACGCTTTGGCTCTACACGGGCAATCTCTACGAGGAATTGACCTCGGGCGTTGGCAATCACAAAAAATGTATACCCGAGACCGAGGAGCTCCTCTCATACGTTGATATTCTCGTCGACGGACGCTTTGAAGAGGAGAAAAAAAGCCTCGGAATACGCTTCCGAGGATCGACTAATCAGCGCGTTATCGATATGAATAAGACGCGCGAGCTTGGCGAGGTAACCATTTGGGACGGCTGTAAGCAGGACAAGGTGTATTCCATTAAAAACAACTGAAAGTAAACTATTGTTCTCAAAAAACGAGAAAATCGAATAAAAATCTGCAATGTGCATCTTTTTTGCGCATAAGGAAAGGACTTCAAAATGACACCTATCAAAATTAAAAAGCTTAATGAAAACGCAATAATTCCAACCTACGGAACCAAGTTTTCCGCAGGCGCAGATCTCTACGCTCTCCCGGGTGATGCGATAACCGTAGAGCCCCATAAGACCGTTATGATACATACGGGACTTGCAATGGAGATCCCCGAGGGATATGCAGGACTTATATTTGCAAGAAGCGGACTTGCATCAAAAAAGGGACTCGCTCCCGCAAATAAGGTCGGTGTCGTTGATCCCGACTATCGCGGAGAGTTTATGGTAGCTCTTCACAATCATACGGACGAGCCCAAGACCGTAGAGGGCGGTGAGCGTGTTGCTCAGCTCGTTATAGTGCCCTTCATTCAGGCAAGCTTTAACGTTTGTGACGAGCTTTCCGACACCGTCCGCGGTGAAGGTGGCTTCGGCTCGACGGGGAAGATGTAAAACGTTATAATAGAAGACTGCTATTGCGTTTTTGGTAGCAGTCTTTTATTATAATCGGTATTACATCAATCCCCCGAGAAAATAATCTATCACTCCCTGCATTACCGAAATTGCATCGTAATTATCTTTGCTGTTTGTATCAACTTCCTGCTTGGTGTAGCTTTCTTTTTCGAGCATATTTTCGTTTTACTCCTTTGAAACAATCATATCTTTATATAAGTATATACCTGAATAAGTGAATTGTCAAGTAGGTATATATTGATTAGAATATATACAAAAAGGAGTGAACGGTATGGTAAAACTGACTCTTGACGTATATTTGGCTAAAAGGGGAATAACGCGGTATCAGCTCTCTAAGGATACCGGAATAAAATTCCAGATCATAGACAACTATTATAAGAACAAAGTTGTACGCTATGACAGTGACGTTCTTGACAGGATCTGCAAAGCTCTTGACTGTTCTATAACAGATATAGTTCATTATCAGTCATAAAATATGGTAGTGCCGCTTGGCACTAAAAATAAAACGGGGATATTGTTTTCGCACAGTATCCTCGTTTTTCATTCTTTTAGAAAAATTCCTTAGTAAAGTAAATATCGCTCTTCGGAATTGAAAATTCCTTGCCGTTAAGGTAGTTAAGACCGTCGGCGTCGGTCTTGAAGCTGAAGCGGAGCTTGTATGAGCAAAGAGCCTGATACTTGTATCCGCGAGCTTTGTCGTTTTTGTTT
>JBGVKA010000057.1:0-3720 GCA_045129715.1 Eubacteriales bacterium
CGCCCTCAAGCGCGGTCCAACCGTCCCCGATCTCATAGGTGCAAAAAGCATCAAAACCGTTTTTCTTTTCGACCTTTACGTATAACCAGCTTCTTTCGCTGTTTGCAAGCACCGTAACGACGGGATCCTTCGCCAAGGTAACACCGGGAGTCATTATGTATTTATCTCCCGTCGTCTCGGTGAGTGTTATGTTAACGCCGCCAACGGTAAAGGTGTTAACGACCGTGTTAGATGAGGCAACGAGAAGAGCGACCGTAACTCCGGTGCTGACCGCAATCAGCAAAGCTGCCGCAACTATAAACCAGATATAGCGTTTTCTCATTTCCTCACCTTCTTTCTAATCAGAATTTAAAATTTGTTTTTGGGGATATTTAGTTATTAGCTATTATTTTCGGTTCCAGATCCTTCGGAGCCGGTGCCGGAATTTGTGGCTCCGGGAACCTGAGGTAGTACAGGAATAGGAGCTGGTACACCGCTCACAGGATCATAGGGATTGGCAGTATTCCTATAGGGATTAACAGGATTGATGATACTGAAGTCAATGGGGAAAGAGTCCTTAATAGCTTTCCAAGCGGAGCACGTCAATTGATGACTCTGATTTTCATCGCCGGCAAAGCCCTTAGACTGGATAGCAAAAGCAGTAAAGGTTACTTCTGCAGCACCGTAAAGAGAGACCTGTGCATCCTGATGGATAGTAAATTCTTCGCAAAGACGGAATTCTCCGGCAGGTCCTTTTACTGTAGAACCTGTCGTATCGCCCTGTCTTGTTTGCTGGCTAGTTCTGTTTACTACAGCGGGCGTAATCTCACCTGTGTCAGGATTTCGAGTACCATACACCCAAACGATTTCCACGCCATCGCCGCTTCTAACAAATTCAACCCAACCATTTGCATGCATCTGTTCACGCATGGTCTTGGAAACGTTATCAACGGTTTCAGTGCCTGTGTTTGTACCAATAAAGTTTCCTTCTTCCGCACTGCGGATCTCGTTGCGAGACTTAACAAACAAGTACATTGAATCGGAATCATTATCGGTTAAAATTTTGATAGTGGGATCCTTCTTATACGTCTCACCGGGAATAAGGTGATAGCTGTTTGTATCTACCTTTATGGGGTCTCCACCTTTTTCTGCTATCACTTCACCGTTAGCGTTAATCGGCTGACCTGCAGAGTTAACCTTTGTCTCATACAAAGTAATCTTAATGTCACCAACTGTGAACACGTTAGATACCTTAGCAGAAGACGTCAAGAGTGCGATTGTTGTTAAGACAGAGCTTACTACCAATGCGATTGCGCAGAAGGTAAGCAATGCCGCTGTTAAAAGTTTTTTCTTCATTTTTTGTTCCTCCATATGAAGTTTTTTTCATAAAGATGCCATTTGGCAAAATTAACCGTTGTTTTCTTCCTCACCGTTTTCCGGCTCGGGCTTTTCGGGCTTTGAAAAGATAACATCTATCAAGGTTGATATGATAAGCACCGCCACGCAAGTGCCAACCACTATGAAAAGTCCCTTCGGCTTTTGCACGAAATTTGATACGTAGCCGAGATACGGGATGCTGAAATATACCTTGCCGATAACGTTTTCCGCAGGAGTGATACCGTCCACGGTCTCGTTGGCGTCGCCCTGAGTGCGGAATCCGAGCTCGGGAGTGCCCTCGCCGTGTATCTCGATGATACGATGGGTTGCGATAACGTTGTTTGTAAGGCGGAAGGTTATCGGGTCGCCTACCTTGAGGGTGGTAACGTCGACCTTCTTGACGTAGACAATCGAGCCGACGTGATACGTGGGCTCCATAGAACCGGAAAGGACGGTATAAGGTGTGAAGCCGACAAGGCGGACACCCACCAAAAGAACAGCCAACAGCACAACCACAGAGACCAGTGCGGTGCTGAGTATTTTTCCGACGATTTTAAAGATTTTTTCCAAGCACATTCCCCCGTAGCAAGCTATAAAACACAGTAAAAAACTCTGATTTCTCAAAACAGAGCTTTTTCGCATAGTGATAGCAATGGAATATTATTATAACTTATAATATTATATCACAGAAATGCAGAAAAAGCAATAGTTTTAGAAGCTGAATCTTCAAATTTACAAATACACCCTATTTAATTTACTTTTTCACTCACATTTATGGACGAGCCTTTGCGCTATGGGACGAAATTTCTCATCTATTATAAAAGATTCACCGCAATTATGATATGCTTCATATCACAGTTGCGGTGATTTTTCATTTAATATTACGGTGAGAAATCAAAGGCTCTCCTTATCAAACCCAAAGGGCAAGACCTCGGCAAGCGTTTTTATTGTGATGCGATCATCATTACCCCAGATAACACGAAAATCCTTTTTGCAGAATTCCGCCATAACCTGTCTGCAGACACCGCAAGGAGAGAAGTCAGCGGTGGCAGGCTTACCCTCATCACCGCCCGCAACGGCGATTGCAACGAAATCACGAGCTCCGTCATAAACGGCTTTAAAGATAGCCACACGTTCCGCGCAAATTGTGGGTGAAAAGGCGGCATTTTCGATGTTTGCGCCCTTATATATTTTTCCGTCGGCGGTCAGGAGTGCCGCGCCCACCGTTTTACCCGAATAGGGCGCGTATGCTGACTTTCTCGCTTCATCTGCGATCTTTAAAAGTTCTTTTTCTTTAATTAACGTAGACATATTCATCCTCCGATACAGATCATTTCAATATATTACGAAGCTGTGTAAGTGCATCGTCATAATCGTTATAGCTGATTACGTAATCGCAAAGAGCGGAGTTTTTTTCCATATATTCAAGGGCAGCCAGGCGATTGACCTTATCCTCAACAGAAGAATTCTTCAGAAGTATATTAGTCATGATGGCTTTCTTCTCTCTCTTTGTAAATATTGTGGTTACGTTCCTAAAATGGGTTTTCAGCGACATAGCGCCACAAATATCCATTGTAGTCAGCACCTTCTTGCCGCTTGCAAGAATGCGTTCAATATCCGCTTTCTTTGAACCGTAGCCGTGACCTGCATACATCGTTGATTGGAATATCTCGCCGCTGTCACACATGCCTCTGAATTCCTCGACGGGGATATAATTATACCAATGGTTGGCTTCTACCGCCGTTGGATCCTTGGTCGTATAGCTCGGTAATTTTTCATATTCGCTGTTTTGTGCAAGGAATCGCGTCGCAAGCTTGGATTTGCCGCTACCTGAGGGCCCGACGAGAACCACAATATTAGAGGAATCCGGGTTTCCGGAATCCGGACAGGCAGAATAGCTTTCTGCAATGATCTCAACGATCTTAAGAAATTCATCATAGTGGTTTACGGCAAGCATTCCCGTCGCCTCCCGATTCCACGGGCGGCGCATAAGAACGGGATATTTTGCGTTGGAATTAAGTATGTTGTGCAGTGCGTCGTCAAACAGAATATCGGTGTGGATATTGTCCTTTCTTGCACCCATATAGATGTGATCAGCGGGGATCTCCGGGAATTCCTCCATGATCCTCTGCGCGCGGATTCCCATAAACTGCGGAGGAACCGCGGTACAAACAAACACCTCCGTCATTTCGCTGAGCTTTCGGACAAATTCCTTTGCCCCCTCGTAAACGGGCTGTGTACGGTAAAATTCGGGATCGTTAAAATACGGATAGATACTGTCAACGCGCGTTCCAACCTGCCCCCATCTATCCTTTTCGTAAATGGTCATGGGAGGATCGAATTTATATTTTTCGTTTGCGAGCC